>CAMDXR010000100.1 GCA_945877725.1 Limnohabitans sp. Rim8 | reverse complement strand
CCATTCGGCCCAGAAGTCGACCACGACCGGTTGGCTCGACTGGAGTACGTCCGCTTCGAATGTGGCGTCGGTGATGTGTTTGATTAAATCGCTGGCCATGGCCTTTTCCTTATAAACAGTGAAGATGCGGCTAAAGTTGGACCTATTTTGACAGAATCTAAGCCCTCTCGTCTGTCAAGTGCCCGTTGCCAACACATAAATTCATGATCTCAAGCCCGTCAAAGTCGTTGCCCTCCGAATCATCTGTACTCGAAGTTGATGTGGCCATTGTGGGGGGCGGTCCAGCAGGTTTGATGGCCGCCGAAGTGCTTTCTCAGGCGGGCGTGGCGGTTCATTTGTTTGATGCCATGCCTTCAGTGGGCCGTAAATTTTTGCTGGCGGGCAAGGGGGGCTTGAATCTCACGCACTCTGAACCCCGTGATTTGTTTCAAGCCCGATATGGCCCTCAGCAAAATGAAGTGGGGCGCTGGTTGGACCGGATGGATGCGCGAGCCGTCAGGGATTGGGCTTTGGGCTTGGGCGTTGAAACTTTTACAGGGTCCTCGGGCAGAGTTTTTCCAACTGAAATGAAAGCCGCGCCCTTATTGCGGGCTTGGTTGCATCGCTTGAGGCACCCGGTTTCGGGCGTTCCTGTGCAGTTTCACATGCGACACCGTTGGCAGGGGTGGCAGGGTGATGAATTGGTTTTTGAACCCAGTGGACCCGTAGGCATCACGCGGGTGCGCGCCCGGAACACCTTGTTGGCCTTGGGGGGTGCCAGTTGGCCACGGCTCGGTTCTGACGGGGCTTGGGTGCCACTTTTGGACAAAGAAGGCGTGAGCATCGCACCGCTCAAACCCGCCAATTGTGGTTTTGATGTCATGGGGCGCGAAGGGCAAGGTTGGACGGATCACTTTCGGACCCGTTTTGCAGGCCATCCTGTCAAATCCGTCGTTTTGAGCATTGGTATTGGTGCATCGCAAAACGCGCGCGCCCAAGCGCTAACAGATGAGACCCCTCGGTTTGAGAGGAAAGGTGAGTTTGTCGTGACTGAAACCGGCCTGGAAGGCAGTCTGGTTTATGCGGCCTCAGCTTACCTGAGGGATGATTTGGCGCAGGGGCGGGCTGGCTTGTTTCTGGATTTATTGCCTGACAAGTCGCTGGAACAAGTTCGAAAAGAGGTCAGTTGGCCTAGGGGGAGTCGAAGTTTGTCCAGTCACCTTAAAAGCCGTTTAGGCGTTGAGGGCGTGAAAATGGGCTTGATTTATGAACTTTGCGATGCCGGAACTTTGGCCGATGCCCATTTATTGGCTGAAAAATTGAAAAAACTGCCTGTTGAACTCAAAAGCGCCAGGCCTGTCGCTGAGGCCATCAGCAGCGCGGGCGGGGTCATTTTGCAAGGGTTAACCCCTGATTTAATGCTCAAACAAAAGGCCCGTGTGTATTGCGCGGGCGAAATGTTGGACTGGGAGGCCCCTACGGGAGGGTATCTACTGACGGCCAGTTTGGCCAGTGGGTGGCTAGCGGGAAATGGTATTTTGACAAATTTATAACAATTTCGATCAAATGATGTATTCCTAACGGGCAACTGTTGCGTTGTTAGCCTGTGAGTAACTTCATCATATAAAGAGGTCGACATGGCTCCAGAAGCTTCCCAGGAATACCAGCGTGCCGTAGAGGAGGCTGCCAACGCCTTCATGAAAGTCATGGCTTTGCGCGGTTTCAATGTACGTGATTACCCTCAGAATTTTGTGGCTCAAATGACCGGTCAAACCCGTTTGGCCTTCGAAACGAACCGAGCGGGCGCCCATAAAAATGCTGATGCGTTGGTCTCCGAGCTGCTGCGTGCCGCACCATCGGTGCACAGTTCGCCTCAGTTGGTCAGTTCGGCCAAAGTCAAACCCTTGCCTTTTCCAGCACTTCGCCGTCGAATGGCCTGAACTTTTCGTCAGTTAAATAAAAAAGACATTCAAGGGGTTGGATGTCCTTTTTACAGATGGCTAGGGCTGGATGCGGGTTTTATTCCTGACCGGCCAACAGACCTTACAACTTGAGGCGCAGCGCCAACCTCGGCCAGCCATCCATTGACCCCCCCAAAAAAGTTGACGAGCCTCGGCCCGAGAATCATCATGTGAATGCCTGACCGAAGGTTTGATATGAAAGTCCAACTTTTTCGAGATTTTTCCATTTTGCTTTTGAGCCTATTGGCCTGCCTGCCCGCTTGGACACAGGAGCGGTCTTCGGTGATCAACTCCGAAAAACACGCCTTTCGGGTGGCCACTTTGTTGACCGGCTTAGAAAACCCTTGGTCTATGGCTTTTTTGCCAGACGGACGGATGTTGGTCACAGAACGGGCTGGCCGTATGCGTCTGGTGGGAAAGGATTTCCGACTCGACCCTCAACCGATTGAGGGTTTGCCGCAGGTCTTCGCGCAAGGCCAGGGCGGCCTTTTTGACGTGGTGCTGCACCCGCAATATGCGCAAAACGGCTGGATTTATTGGGCATTCAACGAGCAGGGTCCGGGCGGATGGGGCACGGCCTTGGCGCGCGGCAAACTGCAAGGCCATCGCATGACCGAGGTTCAGGTGCTGTTCAGCATGCAAGCCAAAACACGCTCGGGGCAGCATTTTGGTGGACGCATCGTGTTCGATAAAGCCGGGATCGTTTACCTGACCTTGGGTGACCGAGGCGACAAAGACCGTGCTCAAAAACTGGACGACCATGCGGGCTCCGTCATCCGTTTGCACGACGATGGCCGCGTTCCGGCTGACAACCCCTTTGTCAGCACGGCAGGGGCTTTGCCCGAAAAATGGACCTTGGGCAATCGCAACATGCAAGGCGCAGTGCTGCACCCCAAAACGGGCGAGCTGTGGACGCATGAGCACGGCCCGCAGGGCGGTGACGAGGTCAATGTGATGCGTTCGGGCCTCAACTATGGCTGGCCCGTGATCACCTACGGCGTCAACTACGGTTTGGGCACGCGCATTGGCGAAGGGCAAAGCAAGCCAGGCATGGTGCAGCCCTTACACGTTTGGTCGCCATCGATTGCGCCTTCGGGTATGGCCTTTGTGAGTGGTGCCCAATTCCCACAATGGCAAGGCGATTTACTTGTAGGGGCCTTGCGTGGCCAGATGCTGGTGCGGCTGGTCATCAGTGGCGAAAAAGTGTTGCGTGAAGAGCGTTTGTTGCAAAACCGTGTAGGTCGCATCCGGGATGTGCGACTGGGGCCGGACGGTTTGGTTTACCTGCTGACCGACGATGACCAAGGGGTTTTGCTCAGACTCGAACCAGTCAAGCCCTGAGCTGCGGATGGTCTGAAAAATTTGCCTAAGTCCTTGATTTGAATGGACTTAGAGGGTGTAAGTTGACGAGCCTTGACCCCGGCACTGACTCCACAGTTAGGGCTGCTTGGTTCCCCACCTGACCCGGTTGGCCGCTTCACCATGCGGGAAGGCCCGTCGGGGGCAATTGTAGGCGAGCTTATGGGGCGCTTTGAATCGGACTCCTGTTTTTTCATCATTTCAGTGGGGTCGTTAACCCTAGCCCCTGCGACAAGATCAGGCGCAAAGAATGCCCGACAGGCCCGATAGAATCGGGTGCATGTCTTATCTTGTCCTTGCGCGCAAATATCGCCCTCGTAATTTCACCGAAATGGTGGGGCAAGAGCACGTCGTTCAGGCGCTGACCAACGCGCTTGTGCAACAGCGCCTGCACCATGCCTATTTGTTCACGGGCACGCGTGGGGTGGGCAAAACCACTGTTTCCCGCATATTGGCCAAATCCCTCAACTGCCAAGGGGTGGATGGACAAGGGGGAATCACCGCAGAACCTTGCGGCGTTTGCCAGGCTTGCCGGGACATTGATTCGGGCCGTTTTGTCGACTACACCGAACTCGATGCCGCCTCAAACCGAGGGGTAGACGAAGTTCAGAGCTTGTTGGAGCAAGCAGTTTACAAGCCGGTTCAAGGCCGTTTCAAGGTCTTCATGATCGACGAAGTGCACATGCTGACCAACACGGCCTTCAATGCGATGCTCAAAACGCTTGAAGAACCCCCCGAATATCTGAAATTTGTGTTGGCTACCACCGATCCGCAAAAAGTGCCGGTCACGGTTTTATCGCGGTGCCTGCAATTCAATTTGCGACCGATGGCCCCCGAAACCGTTTTTGAACACCTGACCCAGGTGCTGGCCGCTGAACAATTGCAAGCCGAACCTTTGGCGCTGCGCCTGTTGGCCCGAGCCGCCAGGGGGTCCATGCGCGATGCGCTGAGTCTGACCGACCAAGCCATTGCTTTTGGTAATGGTGTCGTGCAAGAGGCCGGGGTGCGCCAGATGTTGGGCAGCGTGGACCGCAGTCATGTGCTGCAAATGATTCGCGCTTTGACTGAAGGCGATGGGGCCTCTGTGGTTTCTCAGGTGGATGCGCTTCGCCTGCAAGGGGTATCGGCCGCAGCCACCCTAGAGGACATGGCCATGCTGTTGCAGCGCATGGCGGTGATGCAGATGGTGCCCGGCATGGCGCAAGACGGAGACGACCCGGATACGCAGGGCTTGGCCGCCTTGGCGCAGGCCATGCCCGCCGAAGAAACCCAATTGCTTTACAGCCTGTGTCTGCATGGCAGAACCGAGTTGGGCTTGGCCCCGGATGAATACTCAGCCCTGACCATGATGTTGCTGCGTTTGCTGGCCTTCAAACCCCAAGCGGATTCGGCTGAAAAAAAAAGTCTGCTGACCAGCCTTAAGCCCGTAATTGACCCACAAGCCGCCTCAGTCGCTGCTGCCGGGGCGCGTTTTCAGGCTAAAGCGCCTTCTGCTGCTTTAACAAGCGCAGACCCGCTCACACCTCAAGCGCCAAGCTCTCCTCAATCGCTGCCCAAACCCCTGTCCAAACCCCAGCTTGAACCTCCGCTGGATCCGTTGATGGCCCCGTCAGGGCCAGAGCCTGAGCCAAAACCGGAGCCAGAGTCTGAGCCTGAACCTGAGTCATTGCCCAAATCTGCCCCCCTCGCCAGGCCGCAAGCACAGTCGATTCCCCAGGCGCTGGTGGAGCCCCCGCCGTGGGAGGATTTTCCGGACACCACCGATTACAGTGAGCAAGCCCATCCGGGCTCCGAGGCCATGGGCGAGTCTGCGCAGCCTTCTCGTGCAACGCTGTTGCAATCATTGCCTGTGCGCGAGGCCACACCGCCTTCGGCGCGGCTCGATGCGCCAAGCTCAGTCAGCCCTAACAGTGTGCAAGCCACGCCGGAGGGCGATTTTTGGCTAGAGGTGGTGCAGGCCCTGATGTCACAAGAAGCGATCACCGCCTTGGTCCGCGAACTGGCCTTGCAGTCGCAATTGGTGGCGCGGGATGGCGACCAATGGCAGCTTCGGGTGGAACGCGAGACGCTGAACCACCCGCCCAGCCGGGAGCGCTTACAGAGCGTTTTGCTTGCAGCAGGCCATGGCGAAGTCAAAATTCACATCGAAATGGGTCGGGTGACCGACAGCCCCGCCAGACGACTTGCCGTTTTGGCCGCAGCCAAGATGTCTGCTGCACAAGAGTTGATTGAAAAAGACCCCCTGGTGCAAGCCATGGTGCGGGACTTCGGTGCCAAAATCGTGCCCGGAAGCATTCAGCTTATTTGATTTTTATCTCGTACAAACCCCCTTCAAATCCATTCAAAGGAAGCAACCATGTTCAACAAAGGCCAACTCGCAGGCTTGATGAAGCAGGCCCAAGCCATGCAGGACAACTTGAAAAAAGCCCAAGATGAACTCGCATTTGTCGAGGTCGAAGGGCAGTCCGGCTCCGGCATGGTCAAGATTTTGATGACTTGCAAACACGAAGTCCGTCGCGTCACCATCGACCCTAGTCTGTTGGCTGAAGACAAAGACATGCTCGAAGACTTGGTGGCTGCCGCTTTCAATGCCGCCGTTCGTCAGGCCGAAGAGGTGTCTCAGCAAAAAATGGGCAAGCTCACGGCAGGTTTGCCCCCCGGCATGAAGCTGCCTTTCTGATGCACTGAACCCGCAACATGGCCGATACCCACGCGCTTGCCACTTTGGTCCAAGCCCTCAAAGGATTGCCGGGGGTCGGCATCAAGTCGGCCCAGCGCATGGCCTTTCAGTTGCTGCAAAACGACCGGACCACAGCCCGGCAACTGGCCTCTGCATTGCAAAATGCGGTGGACAAAGTGCGGCACTGTGATGGCTGTCATACCTTCACGGAGGCCGAATTTTGCGACACCTGTCTAGACCCCACCCGTGACCGAAGCCAGTTGTGCGTGATTGAAACCCCGGCAGACCAATCGGCCATTGAGCGCACGGGAACATACCGGGGTTTGTATTTTGTGTTGATGGGCAAACTCAGCCCCTTGGATGGCGTGGGACCCCATGACATTGGTCTAGGCAAGCTCAAAAAAAGGGTGACCGATGGCACATTGAGCGAGGTGATTCTGGCCACCAACTTCACCGCCGAGGGCGAAGTCACGGCCCATGTGATTTCTGAAATGATCCGCCAACAAGGGCTGAAGGTGACCCGGTTGGCCCGGGGCGTTCCCGCGGGCAGTGAGCTTGAATATGTGGATCTGGGCACCATCGCCCACGCTTTGGTGGATCGTCGATGAAGCTGGGCGGGCGTTGATCAGACAGACGGGATCTGACCCACTGGCCCTTCAGTATTTTTAAATACTTGCAATCCATTACGTGGAAACCCCCTCGGGATCAATCCTGATGCGGGCAAAGCGGCTTCCAATTAAGCTGATCCCATCTTATTTAACGTGATGGGAGCGGGGTTGTGTCTGACGTGATTTGGCGGCGACGTTCAGTTTTATTGACTGCGGTGGGCGCTTTGGCCGAGCCAACGGCCACCTTGGCTGCCATAGAAGCCCCGCGCAAGACGCAACAAGTCACCGTTGCCTTGGTCGCTAAGCCCAGCCTTTACCAGTTGCCCTTGACCCTTGCAGACCAGTTGGGATATTTCAAGCAAGCCGGGCTGTCTGTTGATTGGCAGGCCCATGAATCCGGTGCCAAAGCTTTAAACAGTGCGCTGCAAGGCCAAGCCGATGTGGTGGCTGGGGCGTTTGAGCATTTGTTTGTGCTGCACAACAAAGGTCTGAATTACCAAGCGTTTGTCCAAATGAGTCGAACGCCTCAGGTCAGTTTGGGGGTGGCTACCCGCCTTGATATTCGCTCCCTGATGGGGCTTAAGGGCTTGCGTTTGGGGGTCAGTTCTTTGGATTCAAGCACCTATTGGATGGCCTGCCAATGGCTCTTGCAAAACGGACTTTTGCCCGAGCAGGTCAGTTTTGTCGAGGTCGGATCTTCCCCGGCGGTCATTGATGCACTGCGATCTGGGGCAATCGATGCCCTTTGCAACCCCGATCCGGTCATGCATTGGCTGGAACAGAAAAATGAAATTCGCGTCATGGTCGAGGCGCGAACACTCATCTCGACCCGAAAACTCATGGGCGGGCCCGTGCCCGGGGCTTGTTTGTACGCCAGTGCTGAGTTTCTGCAACGCCAGCCCGACGTGGTACGGGCACTGACCGATGCGGTTGTGCATGCCCTGAAGTGGTTACAAACCGCCCGATTGACCGATATTTTGAAGACGGTTCCGGCGCAGTACTGGATGGGGGATCGCGCGGTCTACTTGGGGGCCTTCGAAAAGCTGCGTGAATCCTATGCTCTGGATGGTTTGATCGCGCGAGATTCGGTGTTGACTGCCTGGCGGGCCCATGCCCGTTTGCCCGGTATGGCCAGCAGCACCGGCATCAACAGGCTGGCGCTGGATCGGACTTACACGAACGCCTTTGCAGAAAAATCAAAAAGTCGTTTTGCGGCTTGAAAACGCAGTGGGGTACCCAGGGGGAAGCCACCGCACCGGCTGCCTAAACCATCAATTTTTTGGTTTGGCTTGGGTCGATTTCTTGGTCTTGGAGGGCGATGCTTTTTTGCTGGAAGCCTGAGTTTTGGCCTTTTGGCTGGCGTTTTTGGATGAAGATTGAGTCACCTTGCGCGAGCCTTGAGACGGCACCAAGAGCGTCAATGACTGACCGGTGACCAAGCGGCTGTTGGCCTTCAGCTTGTTCCAGGTCACCATATTGGCTTCTGTGACACCGTGGCGTGCCGCCAGACTGGCCAGAGTGTCCCCTTGGCGGGCTTTGACCACGATTCGCTTCAAAACCACTTCGGGTGCCAGGCCCAGTTTTCCGTTGTCGGCCAAATGCTCGGTGACATCGTTGTCCAAACGGCCTTTTCTGGGCACCAGCAGGGTGGAACCGGCTGTGATCAGCATTCGGGGGGGGATATTGTTGACAGAGCGCAGCTGGTCAATGGTCGTGTCCAGTTGTTTTGCGACGTCTTCGAGCTTCATTGTGCGGGGGGCTTGCCATGCGGTCCAGGTGGCCAGGGGCCGGTTTGCGTGGGCTTGCAAGTTGCGCTCGAAAATCGTTGCGTTGTCCCAAGGCAGCAATATTTGCGGTGTGCCAGCGGCCAAGATCACCGGACGGCTCATGGAGGGGTTCAGGGCTTTGAAATCTTCCAGGCTCACGCTGGCCAGTTTCACGGCGATGGCGACGTCAATGTCCCTCTCAATTGGGATACTTTTAAAGTAGGGATGATTTTGAATCAGGGGCAATTGGGTGTTGAACAGCTCAGGTTGCGCCACGATGTTTTTGACCGCTTGTAGCTTGGGCACGTAATAGCGGGTTTCGTTGGGCATGTTCAAGTCGCTGTAAGTCAGTGGCTTGCCTTGGGCTTTGTTACGTGCCAGTGCACGGCCCACACTGCCTTCACCCCAGTTGTACGCGGCCAATGCCAAATGCCAATCGCCGAACATGCCGTAAAGCTTTTGCAAATAATCCAGCGCCGCACGAGTGGATTCAATGACATCCCTTCGGTCGTCCCGAAAAATGTTTTGCTTCAAGTCAAAATATTTGCCAGTGGCAGGCATGAATTGCCACATGCCAGCGGCTTTGGCACTGGACACGGCCTGAGGGTTGAACGCCGACTCAATGAAGGGCAACAAGGCCAGTTCGGTGGGCATGTTGCGCCTCTCCAATTCCTCCACCACATGGAAAAGGTAGGGGCGTGAACGTTCGGTCATGCGCAAGATGTAATCGGGGCGGCTTGAATACCATTGCTCACGGTTGCGGACAAGGTCATTGTCCAGATCGGGCATGGCAAAACCCCGGCGAACCCGCTCCCACACATCCATGGGCGGTGTCAGGCCCATGTTGCTGCGGGGTTTGAGCAAAACAGGGCGATCTTCCGGAGTGGGCGCTGGCCTGAAAGATTCTGGCGCTGAAGCCCGGGGGGGCACTGTCGAAGGCGTGGTGGCAGGGGGAGCAGTGGAAGCAGGTGGCTCAACCACCGGCGCAGGTGCAGTCGTCACTTGCTCCCTGGGGGGTGTTTCGATCGTGGCGCATGCACCCAGCAACATGAACAGTCCTACCCCGACGCACTTGTTCCAGTTGAATCGAACAGCCACAAATGAAAGGGAGT
>CAMDXR010000099.1 GCA_945877725.1 Limnohabitans sp. Rim8 | reverse complement strand
CAGACCCGCTGCATGCTGCCCGGTCTGCAGAAGTCACCTCGCTTTGGCGGCTGGGTCAAGCGGTCACTAACTAAAGATTCCCGGACGCAAGCCCGGGAACCCTCGCTGAAATCACCCGAACCGGGTGCGGCTTCAGGCCTTGAAAGCCACCACTTTCTGGCTCTGCTCACCCAAGCCGTCGATGCCCAAACGCATGACATCGCCCCGCTTGAGAAACACCGGCGCAGGCTGGCCATCCTTCTTGACGCCCATGCCCACCCCCGGTGGCGTGCCTGTGGTGATGATGTCGCCCGGTTCCAGGGTCATGAACTGGCTGACATAACTGACCAACTTGGCCACGCCAAAAATCATGGTCTTGGTGTTGCCGGTTTGCATGCGCACACCGTTCACATCGAGCCACATGCCCAAAGCTTGCGGGTTGGGCACTTCGTCACGGGTGACCAACCAAGGGCCTACGGGGCCAAAGGTGTCGCAACCCTTGCCCTTGTCCCAGGTTGCGCCGCGCTCCAACTGGTATTCACGTTCGCTCACGTCGTTCACCACGCAATAACCGGCCACATGGTTCAGCGCGTCTTTTTGTGTGACATAGCGGGTACGGGTGCCAATCACAATGCCCAACTCGACTTCCCAGTCAGATTTTTTGGAACCCTTGGGCAGCATGACGTTGTCGTCCGGGCCCTGGATGCAAGAGATCGCCTTGGTGAACACAATCGGTTCTTTGGGAATGGGCATGCCCGATTCAGCGGCATGGTCAGCGTAGTTCAGGCCAATGGCGATGAATTTGCTGGTGTAAGAAACGGGCGTGCCAAAGCGCTTTTTACCGCGCACCAAAGGCAATTTGTCGGTCTTGACCTTGGCCAACTTGGCCAGCGCCTTGTCGTTTAACAAGTCGGGCGAGATGTCTTTCACCACGCTGCTCAAATCACGCAAACGGCCATCGGCATCTATCAAGCCGGGTTTTTCTTTGCCGGGCTGGCCATAGCGAACAAGTTTCATAACTGCCTTTCAGTGTGGTTAAAGAGAATCAATAAGTGGAGCGACCACCCGAGAGGTCAAAAACCGCCCCAGTGGAAAAGGAACATTCTTCCGTGCTCAGCCACGTCACCATGGCGGCCACTTCTTCGGGCTCGCCAAAACGGGCCATCGGAATTTTGGACAACATGAACTGTATGTGTTCGGGCGACATTTGATCAAAGATAGCCGTTTTAACAGCCGCAGGCGTGACACAGTTCACACGCACGCCCGTGTCGGCCAGTTCTTTGCCCAGCGATTTGGTCAAGCCAATCACCGCCGCCTTGCTCGCACTGTAAGCGCTGGCATTCGGGTTGCCATCTTTGCCAGCCACCGAAGCAATATTGACAATGCGACCGTAATTGCGCGCCTTCATGTGGGCGCTCAACTCTCGGCAGCAATGAAACAGCCCATGCACGTTCACATCAAATACCTGCTTCCAAGCCTCCACCGGATAGTCCCAGACCTTGGTATTGGGGCCGGTGATGCCCGCACTGTTGACCAGCACATCGACCCCTGCCAAGGCAATGGTTTGGGCGGTGGCCTGAACCACCGAATCGTGGCTCACCACATCAACATGCACCGTGTTGACCACAGCGCCCGAATGTTCACGCCTGAGTTGCTCAGCGGCATTGAGCAAACCCGCTGCATCACGGTCCCACAAGGTCACACGGGCCCCCGAACTCAACATGCGTTGCGCGATGGCAAAACCCAAGCCTGTGGCACCTCCGGTGATGACCGCATGGCGACCCTTCAAATTCAACAGATTCATGACTGACTTTCTAGAAACTCAAATGGTCATGCCACCATCGACCATGTAGGCATTACCGGTGGCGAAAATGGACTCGTCAGAGGCCAGAAAAGTGACAATCGGAGCGATTTCTTGTGCCTGCGCCAAGCGCCCCATAGGTTGCCGGTTGATGAAATCCTTGCGAGCTTGCACCGGATCGGCATAGCTGTTGATGCGGTCTTGCAGCGAGGGCGTATCGACCGTGCCGGGACAAATGCAATTGCAGCGAATCCCTTGCCGCACGAAGTCGGCGGCCACGCTTTTGGTCAGGCCAATCACGGCCGCCTTGCTGGTGCCGTAGATAAAACGGTTAGGCAAGCCCTTCACGCTGGAGCACACACTGGCCATGTTGATGATGCTGCCACCCCGTCCATCTTGCTCAAACTGGGCCAACATTTTGGGAATCGCCGCCTGAATCATCCAAAACTGCGAACGCACATTCAGGTTGAAAGCAAAGTCCCACTCGTCGTCTTTGGCTTGTTGAATGTTGCCGTTGTGCACAAAACCGGCGCAATTAAAAATCACATCCAGGCGCGCCATGCTGGCCACTTGCCTGGCAATGGCCGCCTTGTCCAGCACATCCAGCACGCCGGTTTGTACGTTGGCAACGCCTTGATAAGACTTGAGTAAATCGGCATTCACATCGGTGGCATAAACCATCGCGCCCTCTGCCGCCATGGCCATGACAGCCGCATGACCAATGCCTTGGCCTGCCGCAGTGACGAGCGCTGTTTTTCCTTTAAGTCTCATGGTGCCTTGATCTCCAGATGGGTAATTTGTCGTTGGGAAATGGCCTGCCAGTCCCAGGCAATGCCCAGACCGGGTGAATCGGGAGGGATGGCGAAACCGTCCACCACCCGCATGCGCGAAGAAGTGATGTCGTCCAACTGTGGAATGTATTCGACCCACGAGGCGTTGGGCACGGCAGCGCACAAACTGACATGCAGCTCCATCAAAAAGTGCGGACACACCGCCACATCAAAAGTCTCGGCCAAGTGTGCCGTTTTGATCCAGGGCGTGATGCCCCCAATGCGCGAGACATCGGGCTGCACAATCGAACAAGCCCCTTGCTCCAAGTACTCGCGAAACTGCATGGGGTGGTACATGGACTCGCCCACGGCCACAGGAATCGTGGTGTGCTCGCGCAACTGGCGATGCCCCGACACGTCTTCAGCGGGTAGCGGCTCTTCAATCCATGCCAAACCCAAGCCATCAAAAGCCCGGGCGCGGCGCACGCTTTCGGCCCGGTTAAAACCCTGATTGGCATCGGTCATCAAATCAAAACCCGTGCCCACGGCATCGCGAACCGCACTCAGGCGGGCCACATCCTCGCTCACATGGGGTCGCCCGATCTTGATCTTGGCGCCTTTGAACCCCTGCGCTTTCGCTTCCAGTGTTTGTTCCACCAGGGCCTCTGGTGACAAATGCAACCAACCGCCTTCTGTGGTGTAAAGCGGCACCCTGGCTTGCGCTCCGCCCAACAAGGTCCAGAGCGGGAGGCGCTGAGATTGGCCACGCCAGTCCCACAAAGCGGTGTCTACGCAGGCCAAGGCCAGGCTGGTGATGGCCCCCACCGCCGTGGCGTGGGTATGAAAAAACAGGTCTTTCCAGATGGCCTCGACCATGACCGGGTTGCGCCCGATCAAGCGCGGCGTCAAGTGGTCCTTGAGCAGGGCGACGACAGACGACCCCCCCGTGCCAATGGTGTAGGCGTAGCCAGTGGCCTCAATGCCGTCGCTGCAATGCAGGGTGAGCAGCACGGTTTCTTGCGTCACGAACGATTGAATGGCATCGGTCCGCACCACCTTGGGTGGCAAATTGACTTGCCGAAGACTCACGCGATCAATGGTGACTAAGCTCATGGGTAAACAAGCGGTATGAAACAGGAATGGGCTTTAAATGGGCTTCAGAGCATGCACCCAAAAAGGTGGGGCTGCGAGTCGTTTTAGCGACAGTCAACATGCGGGTTTGTCGGGAGTCCAAAACCCTTGACTGAGCGAATCTGAACATGTGATGATTGTGCGACTGGTCTGACCACTTGTCCAATTCACGTTATCCCTGATTCGCTAATTTCCCAATGCCCATCCAAACCGTTGAACCCCAACGACTTTATCGTCAGATAGCCGAACAACTTCGGCATCTGATGGGATCGGGTGAATTTTCGGTGGGCTCACGTTTACCGGCAGAGCGTGAACTGGCCCTGCAACTGGGGGTCAGCCGCCCCTCGGTGCGCGAAGCCCTGATTGCCCTCGAGGTGGAAGGCATGATTGAAGTCCGAACAGGTTCGGGCATTTATGTGCAATGCACCACCACCCCAAGCAAGCCACGGCCGGCCATCACCAATGCCCCTGCCGACTGGGGACCGCTGGAGGTCATGAGCGCCCGCATTTTGGTGGAGTCTGAGGTGGCGGCATTGGCCGCTCAAAATGCCCAGAAAAAAGACCTCCAGGTGATACGCAACGGTTTGCAAAAAATGAAACTCGAAGCCGCTCGAGACGAAATTCCACGCCAGGGCGACGAGGCGTTTCATGAAGGCATCGCGCAAGCTTGTGGCAACAGCGTGTTACTGGACACGGTTCAGCGTTTTTGGCAAGCCCGCAACGGCCCTTTGTTCGAGCGACTGGGCGAGTATTTTGAAAACCCACCCTCTTGGCAAGCGGCCATCACCGAACACCAAAGTGTCTTGGAAGCCATCGAAGCTGGCAACAGCGCAGGTGCCCGCAAAGCCATGCAAAAGCACCTTAAACAAGCCCACAAAAGATACAGCGCGAGCTGGCGCCGCGCTCCCGCCCGTTAGGGGTGGGCAGATTTTCGCGTCAGCATTTTTTTAAAACCAACAGGAGACTTTGATGAGCAAACGTTTGACCCTGAAAACTCTGGCCACCGTCGGCGCGTTCGCCGTGGGGGCCATGACCGTCCTGAGCAGCACTGCGGTGCAGGCCCAACAAAAACTGAAATGGGCCCACGTCTATGAGACCTCTGAGCCTTACCACACCGAATCGGTGTGGGCTGCCGATGAAATCAAAAAACGCAGCAACGGCAAATTCGACATTCAAGTTTTCCCGGCCTCCACTCTGGGCAAAGAAACCGACATCAACCAAGGCCTGACCTTGGGCACGGTCGACATGATCATCAGCGGCCCCTCGTTTGCAGCGCGCAGCTACCCCCGCTTTGGCATTGCTTATTACCCCTTCATCTTTCGTGACGGTGATCACTTGATCGCCTATTCCAAGAGCCCGGTATTTCAGGAAATGGTCAATGAGTTCCGCACCAAAACCGGTATTCAGGTTACGGCTTACACCTATTACGGCGCACGCCACACCACCGCACAAAAACCCTTTACCAACTGTGAAGGCATGAAAGGCCTGAAGATCCGCGTGCCCGATGTACCGGCTTACACCGCCACGCCCAAATCATGCGGTGCCAACCCCACCCCGATTGCTTTTGCCGAGGTTTATCTGGCCTTGCAAAACGGTACGGTGGAAGCGCAAGAAAACCCTTTGACCACCATCGAAGCGAAGAAATTCTTTGAAGTGCAAAAGGCCATCATGTTGACCGGCCACATCGTGGACGGTTTGACCACGCAAATCGCACCCCATGTGTGGAACAAGCTCAGCGCCGATGAGAAAAAGTTGTTCACCGATGTGACACAAGCTGCCGCCGTGCGCGCCACAGCCAAGATCAAGGCTCGCGAAGCAGAGTTGGTGGACGAATTCAAGAAAAAAGGCTTGCAAATCGTTCAAGTGGATCGCAAGTCATTTCAGGACGCTGTTCTGAAAAACGCCCCATTGACTTCCATGGGCTTTACTCAGTCTGACTTCGACAAAATTCAGGCTGCCAAGTAACAGCACCTCACGCCAAGCTGTGCCTTGTGCACAGCCTGTCCTAATGTCGCTCGCCCTGTCACGGGGCCGCAGCGTCAAATCTAAGGGGCCGAACCTTCGGGTTCGGATCCCGCTTTGTATCGCCTTCAAGGACACCCGATGAGCAACCTTCCCGATCTCGATGCCATGCCCAAAATCATGGGCGACGATGGTCAGTTTCATGCCATCGACGAAGAAGTTGACCTGTCCGGCACCCCCATTGAAGCTTGGGTAGCGTTGGCTTTTTTCTGGGCCTTAGGCGCCACGGTTTTTTACCAGTTTTTCACACGTTATGTCTTAAACAACTCCGCCTCGTGGACCGAAGAAATCGCGCGGTATCTGCTGATCGCCAGTGTCTTCACAGGGGCCACCATTGGTGTCGCCAAGAACAACCACATTCAGGTCGATTTCTTCTACCGATTCATGCCGGAGGGCTTATCCCGCTTCATGGGCACCGTGGTCGATGTGATGCGCGTCGCGTTTTTTGCCATCGCCACCTTCCTCACCGGGCAAATGATGGAAAAGCTGGGCAACTACAAAATGACCATCATCGACTTGCCCATGAACTTGGTCTATGGCGTGGTCATGGCAGGTTTTGCAGCCATGACCTTGCGCGCCCTGTGGGTCATGCGCGTCCATTGGCGACGCGGTTACTGCGTCTTGCAACGCCCCGAATCCGAAATGACGGACCGCTGAAACACCCCGCCTGAAAGTTTTGCCATGCTGAAAATCCTTTTTCTCATTCTCATGAGCGGCGGCATTCCTGTGGCCATTGCCATGGCGGGTGCTTCCCTCATTTATCTGTTTTTTGCCGAAAGCTCGCCCCCCTTTGTGGTGATTCACCGCATGGTGTCAGGCATTGACAGTTTCCCGCTGCTGGCCGTGCCCTTTTTCATATTGGCCGGCAACCTGATGAACAACGCGGGCATCACCAACCGCATCTACAACTACGCACTGGCCTTGGTGGGTTGGCTCAAAGGGGGTCTGGGCCACGTCAATGTGGTGGGCTCTGTCGTGTTTGCCGGCATGAGCGGTACCGCCATTGCCGATGCGGCAGGCTTGGGAACCATCGAAATCAAGGCCATGAAAGACCATGGCTACAGCACTGAATTTGCGGTCGGCGTCACGGCCGCTTCGGCCACCTTAGGGCCCATCATTCCACCCAGTCTGCCCTTTGTGATCTACGGCATGATGGCCAACGTTTCAGTTGGGGCATTGTTCTTGGCGGGCATCTTACCCGGCATTCTGATGGCCTTGCTGATGATGCTGACGGTGGCCTTTTTTGCGCACAAAAATGGCTGGGGTGCCGACGTCAAGTTTGAGTGGCCCAAAGTCATCAAGGCCTTGGTTGAAACGGCCGTGGTCATCGGCTGGCCATTGGCCATCTGGTGGTTGGTCACTGCCATGGGCACGCCGCCGCAACTCACGGTCTTTGCGGCCCTGATCGTGCTGTTTGCCGCTGACAAATTTTTTGACTTTCAGGCGGTCTTGCCCATCATGACGCCCGTGCTGCTGATTGGCGGCATGACCACAGGGGTCTTTACCCCCACCGAGGGTGCGATTGCGGCTTGCGTTTGGGCCATTGCTTTGGGGTTCTTTTGGTACCGGACGCTCAACTTCAAAATGTTCGTCAAGATCTGCTTGGACACCGTGGAAACCACCGCCACGGTGTTGTTTATTGTGGCCGCCGCCAGCATTTTTGGCTGGATGCTCACCGCCACCGGCGTCACCACCGCCATCAGCGCCTGGGTACTCGGCTTCACGCAAGACCCCTGGATGTTCTTGTTGCTGGCCAACTTGCTGATGTTGTTTGTGGGCTGCTTCTTGGAGCCCACGGCAGCCATCACCATTCTGGTGCCTATCTTGGTGCCCATTTGCCAAAAGCTGGGCATTGACCTGGTGCACTTTGGTCTGGTCATGGTGCTCAACCTCATGATCGGCTTGCTGCATCCTCCCATGGGCATGGTCTTGTTTGTGCTGGCCCGCGTGGCCCGCCTGAGCGTAGAGGCCACCACCCGCGCCATCCTGCCTTGGCTGTTTCCGCTCTTGGGCAGCTTGGCCGTCATCACTTACTTCCCCAGCTTGGTGCTGTGGTTACCCAAACAGTTTTATTAAGGCCTGAACATGAGTTCTTTCATTCGCCTGCACCCTGCAGATGACGTGGTCATTGCGCGCGCCCAATTGATGAGCGGCAGCTCTGTTGACGGTGTGGCCGTGCGCGGCCTGATTCCGCCCGGCCACAAAATCGCCACCCGCGCGGTTGCAGTAGGGGACCCAGTACGGCGCTACAACCAGATCATCGGGTTTGCCTCGCATGCCATTCAACCCGGCGAACACGTTCACACGCACAACCTGAACATGGGCCCTGAAAAAGGCCACTTCGAACGCGATTACGCCATTGGCCAAGACGTCAAACCCGAGCCAGTGCGCAAGCAAGCCACCTTCATGGGCATCGAGCGCGAAGATGGACGTGTAGCTACCCGCAACTACATCGGCGTGTTATCCAGTGTGAACTGCTCGGCCACTGCCGCAAGGGCCATAGCCGACCACTTTTCTAGGCGCAACAACCCAGCCGCACTGGCTGACTTTGCCAACGTCGATGGCGTGGTGGCCTTGACCCACGGCACGGGCTGCGGCATGGACACCGAAGGCATGGGCATCCAGTTGCTTGAGCGCACTTTGGCGGGATACGCCACACATGCCAACTTTTGGGGCGTGTTGGTGGTGGGCCTGGGTTGTGAGGCGAACCAGCTCAACACCTGGCTGGCACACAGCAGTTTGCGCGAGGGCGACACCCTGAAGGTGTTCAATATTCAAGACACCGGTGGCACCCGCCTTACAGTCGAAAAAGGCATTGCCCTGATTGAGCAAATGCTGCCGCGTGCCAACGCGGTCCAACGCACCCCTTGCAGCGCCGAGCACATCACCGTGGGTCTGCAATGCGGCGGATCGGACGGTTATTCGGGCATCAGTGCCAACCCGGCCCTGGGGGCTGCGGTCGATTTGTTGGTGCAACACGGCGGCACGGCCATCTTGAGCGAAACCCCCGAAATTTATGGTGCCGAGCACTTGCTCACGCGCCGCGCCGTCAAGCCTGATGTGGCGCACAAACTGATCGAACGCATCCGCTGGTGGGAAAACTACACCGCCATCAACGGTGGCGAGATGAACAACAACCCCTCGCCCGGCAACAAGGCGGGCGGTCTCACCACCATCCTCGAAAAATCTTTGGGGGCCGTGGCCAAAGGGGGCACCAGTAACCTGCAAGCGGTGTATGAATATGCCGAACCCGTCACAAGCCGGGGCTTCGTCTACATGGACACACCGGGATATGACCCGGTCAGCGCCACTGGCCAGGTGGCGGGTGGGGCCAACTTGATCTGCTTTACTACCGGGCGCGGCAGCGCCTATGGCTGCGCACCCTCACCCAGCCTCAAGTTTTCGACCAACACCGCGCTTTGGAAAAAGCAAGAAGAAGACATGGACCTCAACTGCGGCGAGATCGTCGATGGCGGCGTGAGCATTGCCGAAATGGGCCAACGCATCTTCGAGATGATCTTGGCTGCCGCCTCGGGAGAAGCCACCAAAAGCGAGCGCCATGGTTACGGCCAAAACGAATTTGTGCCGTGGCAAGTCGGCGCTGTGATGTAACTCTTTTTTGAATCCGGTGGGCACTTCTCCCACTTCAATGTCTTGAAAGCCATCTCATGAGCCAACGCATACAAGCCGCCGAACTGCGCCAGTACGTCACCCGCATCATTGCCATGACGGGCAGCACACCCGAAGAAGCCGCACAAGTGGCTG
>CAMDXR010000098.1 GCA_945877725.1 Limnohabitans sp. Rim8 | reverse complement strand
CATCGCCCAAACCAAGCCACCCGAAAGCAATCTCAAACCGGTCAACGAAGAACCCAGGCGCTTGGCCCTTACCACTCGCAGCCCCCATGCAAGGCCCAAAGCCAAAACGCCCAAGGCCGCATAAGCCCCGAATGGCCAAAGCGCGGCTTGCCGCAATTGCAGCGCAATGCCGCCGCACCACGCCAGCAAGACCCAGCCCAAGCCCTGCGCCCAACGCATGGAGGCCAGAACGATCATGAACAGGCCCGAAAAGCGCAGGCTAACGCCTGACCAGCTTGGGGCTTGGGGCAAAGTGTCATGGTCAGCCTCCCTGAATTGGCTGGTGCTGTAAGTGCTTGCCTGAAACGGTCGAATAAAAGCGGGCCTGAAATGGCCGCCGCGTCGCTCTTTTGTGGGGTCTAAAGCTTCGTTTAAAGGGTCTTGGAAGGGTCTTAGAAAGGTATTTACAGCCCATTTGTCCAGAACCCTGGCGCGTGTCTTGCTAGTTTAGGCAGCCCAAGCTGCATTTGTCATGCGTGCAGCCCCTGTTGCGCAAATAGAAATATGTCGATACACGTTGCCCTGCACCACGTCACCCATTACGAATACGATCGCCCCGTTCAATTGGGCCCCCAAGTCATCCGCCTGCGCCCTGCACCTCATAGCCGCAGCCGAATCCTTTCCTACAGCCTGAAAGTCGAGCCCGCCGAGCACTTCATCAATTGGCAGCAAGATGCCTTTGCCAACTACCAGGCGCGCTTGGTGTTCCCCAAAAAAACCACAGCTTTCAAGGTCACTGTGGACGTGGTCACTGAAATGGCCGTGTTCAACCCCTTTGACTTTTTTCTGGAGCCCTCTGCCGAGGAAGTGCCCTTCAAGTACGCCGACACCGTCAAGGAGGAACTCAAGTCTTATTTGCACAAAGACAGCAAAACCCCTTTGTTCAAAAAGTACCTGTCCGGCTTGAACCGCAAGCGCCAACGCACCATCGACTTTTTGGTGCAAGTCAACCAGCGCCTGCACCAAGATATTCGCTACACCATCCGCATGGAGCCGGGGGTGCAAACGCCAGAAGAAACGCTCCACCTAAAAAGTGGTTCCTGCCGTGACTCGGCTTGGTTGTTGGTGCAATTGTTCCGCCACATGAACATTGCCGCCCGTTTTGTCTCGGGTTATTTGATTCAGTTGGCCCCGGATGTGAAATCCCTCGACGGCCCCAGTGGCACCGAAGTCGACTTCACCGACCTGCACGCCTGGTGCGAGGTGTATTTGCCAGGCGCAGGTTGGATAGGCTTGGACCCCACCTCGGGTTTATTGGCGGGCGAAGGCCACATTCCGCTGGCTTGCACACCCCAGCCTTCTGCCGCAGCGCCCATAGAGGGCCTGATGGACGAGGCCGAAGTCACGTTCATGCACGACATGCGCGTGACCCGAATACACGAATCCCCCCGTGTCACCAAGCCCTATACCGACGAACAATGGGCCCGCGTGCTGGCCTTGGGTGAGCAGGTGGATGCGCAACTGCAAGCCCAAGATGTGCGGCTGACCATGGGCGGAGAGCCCACTTTTGTTTCGACCCTGGACCGTGACGGTGCCGAATGGAACACCGACGCGTTGGGACCGACCAAAAGGGGCTTGGCGACCGAATTGGTGCACAAACTGCGGCAGCAATATGGTCAAGGCGGTTTTTTGCATTTTGGCCAAGGTAAGTGGTATCCGGGCGAACAACTGCCCCGCTGGGCTTTGAGCATTTATTGGCGCGCCGACGGCACCCCGTGCTGGCAAGACCCTGCCGTGTTTGCCGATGAACGCGAGGCCAGCCACTACACCAGCGCCGATGCCCAGCGCTTCATGCAAGGCCTGACCGAACAATTGGGTTTGCCTAAAGACACCGTGCTGCCAGGTTACGAGGACACTTGGTATTACCTGTGGCGCGAGCGCCGCTTGCCCGTCAACGTGGACCCCTTTGATGCCCGGCTGGACGATGAGATGGAACGCACCAGATTGCACCGCATTTTTAGCCAAGGGCTGGACCAAGTGGTGGGCTATGTGCTGCCCCTGCAACCACGGGAAATGGCAGACACCGCAAGCTCACCACAACCCGGACTGAAGGGCCCGTTGTGGCAAACAGGGCGCTGGTTTTTACGCGACGAACGCATGTATTTGATGCCCGGCGACTCGCCCATGGGCTGGCGCTTGCCCCTGGACTCATTGCCCTGGTCTGCCCCCACCGACCGCTTGAGCATGATCGAGCAAGACCCGTTTGCGCCTCGCGCCCCCTTGTCCACTGCCTCACCCGTCACGGTTCAACCGCGTCACGCTGCCCCGGTACCTGCCACAACAGAAACCAAGCCTGCCAAGTTCAAGTCAGACCCTTCGGTGGTACGCACGGCGCTGTGCGTGGAAGTGCGTGACCCGCAGCGCGCCAACGGCCCCAAGGCCGAAGCCGATGCGCAGAAAAAAGACAAAACTTCGGGGGTGCTGTATGTGTTCATGCCCCCTTTGGCCCGCTTGGAAGACTATCTGGCCTTGGTCAGTACGGTCGAAGCCACAGCCCAAAAATTGGCCATGAAAATTGTGCTGGAGGGTTACCCGCCACCCCGCGACCCGCGCCTGAAATTGCTGCAAGTGACGCCCGACCCCGGGGTCATCGAAGTCAATATTCACCCGGCCCACAACTGGACCGAGCTGGTGGACCACACCGAATTTTTGTACCAAGCGGCATTTGAAACCCGCTTGTCGGCCGAAAAGTTCATGACCGATGGCCGCCACACGGGCACCGGAGGGGGTAACCACATGGTGATGGGGGGGGCCACCCCGGCCGACAGCCCGTTTTTGCGTCGCCCCGAGTTGCTGGCCAGCCTGATCTTGTATTGGCACAACCACCCGAGCTTGAGCTATTTGTTCAGCGGCATGTTCATTGGCCCGACCAGCCAAGCCCCGCGCGTGGACGAGGCTCGCAATGACCAAGTCTATGAACTGGAAATTGCCCTGCGCGAGATTGTGAAGAACCGCCAAAAGTTTGGCGCGGACATGCCCCCCTGGCTGGTCGATCGCACCCTGCGCAACATTTTGGTGGACGTGACCGGCAACACGCACCGCAGCGAGTTTTGTATCGACAAAATGTATTCGCCCGATTCTTCGACCGGACGGCTGGGCTTGCTGGAACTGCGCGCCTTCGAGATGCCGCCGCACGCCCGCATGAGCATCGTGCAGCAGTTACTGTTGCGCACTTTGGTGGCCCGCTTTTGGGACGAACCCTATTCGGCCCCGGTCACGCGTTGGGGCACTGAACTGCACGACCGCTTCATGCTGCCGCACTGGATTCACAAAGATTTTGACGATGTACTGACCGAGTTGGGCGATGCCGGTTTTCACTTCGAACCCAGCTGGTTTGCCCCGCATTTCGAGTTCCGCTTTCCGCTGGTGGGCCAACTCCGGGTGGATGGCGCGGTCATGACCTTGCGCAACGCCCTGGAGCCCTGGCACGTCATGGGCGAAGAAAGCACGGCGGGCGGTACCGCCCGCTATGTTGACTCCTCGCTGGAGCGCATTGAAGTGCATGTGACCGGCATGAACCCCAGCCGCCACTGCGTCACCGTGAACGGCAAAGCCCTGCCCTTGCAAGCCACGGGGGTGGTGGGCGAATACGTGGCCAGCGTGCGCTACAAGGCCTGGAACCCGCCTTCGTCACTGCACCCCAGTATTGGTGTTCATGCGCCTTTGACGGTGGACTTGGTAGACACCTGGATGAAGCGCTCGCTGGGAGGGTGCCAATACCATGTGGTGCATCCGGGGGGGCGCAACTACGACAGCTTCCCGGTGAATGCCTACGAGGCCGAAAGCCGCCGCTTGGCCCGTTTCTTCCGCATGGGACACACCCCGGGCGAAATACGCAAACTGGCCGCCCTGGGACCCAACACCACCCAACATGCCAGCCCCGAATTCCCTCACACCCTGGATTTGAGACGCCAGTAAGTGCCGGTGCTCCCCATGCCCACCCCATCCCTTGCCGCGTTATCGGGTATTTGCCCCCGTATTAGTGGGAGGCCGCCCCTGCGGCCGAATGCTCAATTTGGCATGGCTTTTTTTACCAGGATAAGCCCTTTTGAACCTCTTTGAAGCCCCCAAAATCAAGCGACAATGGCTCGCATGAACGACAACCTGCCCCTGCATCCAAGCACGGACGAAGCTGAAACCATGACCTGGCTCCAGCTTCAGCAAGAACGCGCACCCGCAGGGCACTGGGATGAACTGCGGGGCCAAGTCTCCAAGGCCGCCACACCCTCAGAATTTGTTGAATCTGGCATCACAACGCAGCCAGACGGCCCAACTTCCCAAAAGTCAATGAACCCACTTTGGCAGAAGTTCATTGAACAACGAGGCGCCAACGCCTCGCCCACGCCACCCGCACCACCCTCTCCGCTCAATACTGCAGGTGCCAGCGGCACTGCTGCCATTAAGGCGGACCTGAACAACCGCAGCGACAACCTGCAACGCCAGGTGCGCGACAACGGCATCACCTACAACGTGTATGCCTCCGCCGACCAACCGCAGCGCCCCTGGTCGCTCGACCTGTTTCCGCTCATGTTGGGCACTGCCGATTGGCAGCAAATTAAAGCGGGCGTGATGCAGCGCATGCAGCTGCTCGAACGCATCATGGGCGATGCTTATGGACCACAGAAATTGGTGCTGAACGGCCAGTTGCCCGCCGCTTTGGTGCAAGGCCATCCGGCTTATTTGCCCGCCATGCGGGGGGTGCCTCCGGTTGGGGGACGTTATTTGTCGTTGGCGGCCTTTGACCTCGCGCGGGGACCGGACGGTTGTTGGTGGTTGCTGTCACAGCGCACACAGGCCCCTTCCGGTCTGGGATATTTGCTAGAAAACCGGCTCATTGTCTCGCGGCTTTTCCCGCAAGCCTTTGAGGCTTTCCCGGTGCAACGCCTGGCCGAAACTTACCGCACCTTGGTCGATGGCATGAAGGCTCGCAGCCCGGCCGGGGCTTCGGCCCATATTGCTTTGCTCACGCCAGGCCCCTACAACGAAACTTATTTTGAACATGCTTATCTGGCCCGCTATTTGGGCCTGAGTTTGGTGCAGGGCAACGACTTGACGGTTCGAGGCGAAAAGCTCTACCTCAAGACCCTACAAGGCCTGCAACCCGTACATGGTCTGCTCAAGCGTGTGGACGACGACTGGCTGGACCCGCTTGAGATGCGTGCCGACTCCACGCTGGGCGTGCCGGGCTTGCTGCAAGCAGTGCGAAGCGGCCATTTGTTGGTGGCCAACACCCCTGGATCGGGCTTTCTGGAGTCGAATGCACTGCTGGGTTTTATGCCCGCATTGGCACGGGATTTGTTGGGTGAAGCCTTGCAACTGCCCGCCATTCCGAGCTGGTGGTGCGGCGAATCGGCGGCGCTGCAAGATGTGTTGCCACGCATCCAAAGCTGCGTCATCAAGCCGACTTACCCCTACAACACCGACCGCCAGAGCTTTGAACCCGTGTTGGGTCACACCCTGTCACGCCGTGAACAAGACGAATGGGCGGGACGCATCTTGCGTGACCCGGATGCGCACACCCTGCAATCTTGGTTGCCGTTGTCGCACCAACCGACTTGGCAAGCCGAATCTAAAGCTGCGGCAACCGGGGCATCGAGCATCCAGTCAAGGCCGGTGGTGCTGCGTGTGTTTGCCGTGGCCGATGCGCGAGGCGGGTGGCAAGTTTTGCCGGGTGGTTTGGCCCGCCTAGGCACCCGTGAGGGCATCGCTTCAATGCAACGCGGGGGCAGCAGCGCGGATGTGTGGGTGCAATCCCCGACCCCGTCCCCGTCCCCGTCCCAGACCCTGCCCCAGTCCCAGTCTCAAACTCAATCTCAAAGCGCCAGCCCACCTGCCACCGAGCCCGCCAGTCAACAGCGACAACGTCTGGTCACCAGTCGTGCCGCAGAAAACCTCTTCTGGATGGGCCGCTACACCGAACGGACAGAAAACACCCTGCGTCTGGTGCGTCTGAGCCTGGAGATTTTGAGCAGCGAGAACCAGCACTTACCTTGCTTGCTTCAGTTCATTTCCCGCATGGCCAACCGCCATGGCTTGGTCAGGGCGGGCGTGCCCTCTGCGACGCAAGCACACCGCGTGTTTGAACGCTCACTGATTGCAGGTTTGTGGGACAAAGATCTGGCCACCAGCGTAGGCTTCAATTTGCGTGCGGTTAGGCTGGCGGCCGCCTCGGTGCGTGAACGCTTGTCGCCCGAACACTGGCGCTTGCTGGAGCAAGCTGAAGCCAAGTTTTTCAGTCCTGCCCAGGCCATCGAGCCATCCTCTCCTGCGGCCGCAAGCAGCACCGACACGGTCGCGGTCCAGCGCCTCTTGGCCGAGACCAGCCAGATGCTGGCCGCCTTGACCGGGGCCCAAACCGACCGCATGAGCCGCGACGATGGTTGGCGTTTGTTGTCGATTGGCCGCCACATTGAGCGACTGGAGTTTTTATCCAACGCTTTGAGCGAAGCCGTGCAGTTGGGCTTAATCGGTGAACAAGCCGGTTTTGATACCGTGCTCGACCTGTTTGACAGCACCATCAGTTTTCATGCCCAGTACCAGCAAAGTCGCACACCGCAGGCCTTGATGGACTTACTGGTCACCGACCCCGACAACCCCCGCGCACTCGGCTGGGTCTCGCACACTTTGCGTTCACGCTTGCTGCGCATGGGCCATTTGGCCGATGGGGCCACCCTGGCCCTTGCAAACCGGGTGCCCAAACTGATCGATCTGAGCCCGGAATCACTTTGGCCTTACGGGCTTGTGGCGAACCGCTTACCAGAACCGACCGACAAGCCGAACCTCAAACAAGCTCAGCCCCCGCACTCTGCAACCCCCCCTCAAGGTCCAAGCGCAGTGCCTGAGTTGCCCGTGCTGCCTTTGCAAGCGGCATTAGGACAATGCCAAAACGCGGCCCGCGAAGTATCCGACCAACTCTGTGGGCTGTTTTTTACCCACAGCGGCGAAGCCCGTTACAGCGTGGGGGCCTGATCGCCCCTGACCCTCTATGCGCCTGGCCATTACCCACGAAACCCGCTACCGTTACAGCCCATCGGTGCAAACCGCACAGCATGTGGCGCACCTTCAGCCTGCCGACACGCCTTGCCAAAAAGTCATCCATCACTGGATGCAGGTCGAACCCAGCACGCCGGTGCAGCACAACATCGATGCTTTTTGCAACCACCGCGCCTACTGGGCCCTGACGCACCCGCACGAGGGCCTGATGGTGCGGGCTTACAGCGAAGTCGAGACTTCGGCGCTGCCCGAAAAGCTCGATCTTTCAGCGGCCTCTTCCCCCATAGGCCAAAGTTGGGAATCGGTGCGCGAGCATTTTCGCTACCGGGGGGGCCATGCGGGCGATGTCCACAGTGGCTTTGTGTTTGGCTCGCACCATGCCCCCGTACACGAAGCATTTTTGGCTTACGCCCAAAGCAGTTTCAGCCCAGGCCGACCCTTGATTCAAGCGGCGCACGAGCTGACCGCGCGCATGCACCGGGATTTCCGCTACGAATCACAAAGTACCGACATCAACACCCCTGCGCTGGAAGCGCTGCAAGCCAAACGCGGGGTGTGTCAGGACTTTGCCCACATTTTGCTGGCCTGCTTGCGATCGCTGGGTTTGCCCGCCCGCTACGTGAGCGGCTACCTGCTCACCCAACCACCCCCGGGCCAAGCCCGGCTGGTGGGCAGCGATGCATCGCACGCTTGGGCCGCGGTGTACCTGCCCGAATTGGCCAACCACGCCTGCCAAGGCTGGCTCGATCTGGACCCCACCAACAACCGAACCGGCCTTGCCAGCCCCGGTGAAGACTATGTGCAATTGGCTGTAGGCCGCGACTTTGCCGATGTCTCGCCGCTGCGAGGGGTGCTGCAAGGAGGTGGTTCGCACACGCTAGAAGTCGCCGTAACAGTGGCCCCGCTCTAAATAGTACGCGCCACTGCCTTTAAATGCCCATTCCCCGTGGGAGCGAGCCCCTGCTCGCGAATCCTTTCCCCTCTTTCGTGGGAGCGAGCCCCTGCTCGCGAATGTGGGTGAAGCAGATGGACTTCGTAAATAACGCACACCGCCTGTTACCAAGCTTTCAGCGACAATGGCGTTTCTTTTTTGACCTTCTCCGCGCAGGCGGGAATCCCTTTTTTCGCGCCAGCGGAAATCCCACTTTTCACAGCTAAAAAGCCACACCATGAACATTTACGACAACTTGAAATCCCTCCACATCGAACTGCCCCCAGTGGCCGTGCCTGCTGCTGCCTATGTGCCCTTTGTGCAAACCGGCAATCTGGTGTTTTTGTCAGGTCATATTGCCAAAAAAGACGGCAAAGTCTGGGCGGGCCAATTGGGCAAAGACATCAGCACAGCAGAGGGCCAGCAGGCGGCGCGTGCCGTGGCGATTGACCTGATGGGCACACTGCATGCCGCCGTGGGGGACCTGAACAAGGTCAAACGCATTGTCAAGGTGATGAGTTTGGTCAATTCAACCGGTGACTTCACCGAGCAGCATCTGGTCACCAACGGCTGCAGCGAATTGCTGGGCCAGGTGTTTGGCCCCCAAGTTGGCGCTCACGCCCGCAGCGCGTTTGGTGTCGCCCAGATCCCTATGGGCGCGTGTGTCGAAATTGAGTTGATTGCCGAAATCGGCTGATCAGCGCCAAGACCATTTGTATCACCTCAACCCCTCAAAAGACCCTCATGACCCTTTCCATGTCCAGCGCCAGCTTGCCCGTTTGCAACAAAATGCTCTCCAACTTGAACCACATTTTGGGTAAAGCGGAGCAATTCGTCGAGAGCAAAAAGATCGACCCTGCTGCGCTCACCACTTACCGGCTGGCCCCCGACATGCTGCCCTTGACCCGCCAAATCATGATCGCTTGTGATGCCGTCAAAAATGGCGTGGCGCGCTTGAGCGGCGTCGAAGCGCCTAAATTTGAGGACACCGAAACCACAATTCCCCAATTGCGTGAGCGCATCCAGAAAACCCTGGCATTCATCGCCACCGTGCCTGCTGCTGCGCTGGATGGCACCGAAGACAAGGAAATCACTTTTCCCGCTGGCCCCAACAAAACACGCACGATGAAGGGTCAGGATTTTCTGACGGGCTGGATGCTGCCCAATATGTACTTTCACATCACCACCGCTTACGCCATCCTGCGCCATAACGGCGTTGAAATCGGCAAGATCGATTATTTGCTAGGCGAGCAGCCCTGAAACTTAGGCTTTGCACGCCAGCAGGGCGTGGGGACGGTGATGCGTCCCAGACCCTACAAAAACAAATGGGTATTGGCTGGCCAATGGCGCCACCCAATGCCTATTTTTCAAACAATTAATCCAGCGCAAAGCTGTGATTTTCCCAGCACCAACCCCGTAACTCGCCTTTAATTGGCTATTAAGTGCTCTAACCAAGACTACGGATATTTGATACCTGTTTATTTCTTACTATATTTTTTAATTTAAAAAATAAATTTTACATATTAAAATATTTATTAT
>CAMDXR010000097.1 GCA_945877725.1 Limnohabitans sp. Rim8 | reverse complement strand
AGCGCCACCAATGACATGAAGGCAATGTAGGGAAACATCCAGCGCGTCATTTGGACTGCCGATGCGTAACCCCTTGCGTCTTGCTGCAAACCACTGGCCAAAGCCCAAACCAACCAAGGAGAAGCCAACACGCCCAAAATTGACAAAATCAGCACGGACCAAGCCAACACGGTGGTCACGCTGTCTATCACTTCTTTGGTGGCTTCGTCCCCATGCTTCGCGCGGCTGGCAGCCAAAACTGGCACAAAGGCTTGGCTGAAAGCGCCCTCGGCAAACAAGCGCCGAAACAAATTAGGAATACGAAAAGCCACATTAAAAGCATCTGTCAGCGCACTGGCACCAAATGCGGTGGCAATAAGCAACTCGCGCACCAAGCCCGTTACCCGCGAGGCCAGGGTAAAAAGGGACACGACAGAAGCAGAACGTAGGAGGCTCACAGGGGCCGAGTGTAGCGTTCCTGCACCGATTCAATGTCAACATGGCCGCATTACCAAGCCATGGGAGGGCTTGATCTGCTAGAATGCCGGGTTCGCCGGACAACATCCTCAGACACTGAAAGAACTTAAATATGGCATCCGCTAAACCAAAAAAGAAAAACCCCCGTCTTGCTTCAGGCCGTAAACGCGTCCGTCAAGACGTCAAGATCAATGCTGCGAACTCTTCGCTGCGTTCCAAATACCGAACTGCTGTGAAAAACGTCGAAAAAGCCGTTGCAGCGGGCGACAAGACCAAAGCCACCGAGTTGTTTGCCAAAATGCAAACCGTGGTGGACATCATTGCCGACAAAGGCATCTTCCACAAAAACAAGGCTGCTCGCGACAAGAGCCGCCTGAGCGCCAAGGTCAAAACCTTGGCCCTTGCAGCTCCAACTGCAGCCTGATCCGCTACAACAGATCAACAGCCCGGCAGGGCCTTGCCCTCGCCGCCGTTTGAAACCGGTGCGCTGTCCGCGAAAACTAAACCGCCCTGGTGCAAACCTTGGCGGTTTTTTCATGTCCAGTTATTGGGGTGTGGGTTTGTGGGGTGTGGGTTTGTCAGGCAACAAACAGGCTTCGACGACTTGCAAGTGGTTATCGCGTGCAAAGTTCATCACAAAATCCCAAGCCATCACATCGTAATCACGCAAATCGTGGTGGACCACCACACATTTGATATTGCCCATGGTGGTGGGAACGCACCAAGGGGAATAGCTCAGATGGCTGCCGGGAATAGCGCCGCCGGGACGGAACTGGCTCATGACACCTGCCAAACGCTCAGCCCAATCGCTAGGCCGAAATGTCTTTCCGTCCTCGGTGATGCCCTGGATGAAAACTTCTTTGGCAGTGTTGGAGACCATCGGATAGAGGGGTTGATAAAGGGGCTTCAGAGCTCGGGATCGCCGCCCTCTGGATGACCCGACTATTCTATCTTATATAAGACTTGAAACCCCTTTGTAACTTGGCGCACCCCGCTTGGAGGGCACAGGAACCCAAGGGGTTTTTCTGCCTCTAAAATCAGGTATAGATGGCCCCCATCGTCGGGCCAATTTTTATTTCTGGAGTTCACGTATGCCTGCTCACATTGAAGCCGCCTCCCCGCACACCATGAACACCTATGGCCGACTGCCGATTGCACTCAGCCATGGTCAGGGTTGCCGAGTCTGGGACATCAATGGCAAACCCTATCTGGATGCGCTGGCGGGCATTGCAGTGAACACGCTGGGACACAACCACCCCGAACTGGTCGCTGCACTGCAAGACCAGATCAGCAAGATGATCCACAGTTGCAATTATTTCCATGTGCCCAACGCCGAAGTGCTGGCGGCCAAATTGGTGGAACTGTCGGGTATGACCAACGTGTTTTTTTGCTGCACTGGCCTAGAGGCCAACGAAGCCGCTATCAAACTGGCACGCAAGTTTGGCCATGACAAAGGCATCGAAAAACCCGAAATTGTGGTTTACGAAAAGGCCTTTCATGGCCGCAGCATTGCCACCCTCAGCGCCACCGCCAACGAAAAGCTCAAACAAGGTTTTGGCCCCATGCTGGATGGTTTTTTGCGTGTCCCGGTGAATGACATCGAGGCCCTGAAAAAAGCCACTGAAGGCAACCCCAATGTGGTGGCAGTTTTCATGGAGACCATTCAGGGCGAGGGCGGCGTCAACCCCATGCGCATTGAATACCTGAAACAAGTGCGTGCGCTTTGCGATCAGAAAGACTGGCTTTTGATGATCGACGAAGTGCAATGTGGCATGGGTCGCACCGGAAAATGGTTTGCCCACCAATGGGCAGGCATAGTTCCCGACGTGATGCCGTTGGCCAAGGGCTTGGGTTCCGGGGTGCCGATTGGTGCAGTTGTGGCGGGCCCCAAGGCTGCCCATATTTTTCAGCCTGGCAACCACGGCACCACCTTTGGGGGCAACCCCCTGGCCATGCGGGCAGGCGTTGAAACCATCCGCATCATGGAAAAAGATGGCCTGATGGCCAACGCAGCCCGCGTCGGCGCTCATTTGCGCAACTCACTCGAAAAAGAACTGGCAGGCGTTTCAGGCGTGAAAGAGATCCGGGGCCAAGGCCTGATGCTGGGTGTTGAACTGGATCGCCCTTGCGGTCCGATCTGGAGTCGCGCCGCTGAAGCCGGCCTGCTCTTGAGCGTGACCGCCGACAGCGTGATACGTTTGGTCCCTCCTTTGATCATGACCGAGTCTGAGGCCGACGAAGTTGTGGCCATTCTGGTGCCACTGATCAAGACCTTTTTGGCAGAACAAGCATGACGGCAAAAGCAACAACGCCTGTGCGGCATTACCTGCAATTCACGGACCTGAGTGCCGATGAATACACGCATGTGATGGCGCGGGCTGCAGAAATTAAGCGCAAGTTCAAGGCGTACGAAAAATACCATCCCCTGGCCGACCGCACGCTGGCCATGATTTTCGAGAAAGCCAGCACCCGCACCCGCGTGAGCTTTGAAGCTGGCATGTACCAATTGGGGGGATCGGTGGTGCACCTGACCACCGGCGACAGCCAACTTGGCCGCGCCGAGCCCATAGAGGACAGTGCCCGCGTCATCAGCCGAATGACCGACATCGTCATGATCCGCACCTTTGGCCAAGACAAGATTGAGCGCTTTGCCTCGCACTCGCGCGTCCCCGTCATCAACGGTCTGACCAACGAATTTCATCCTTGCCAGATTCTGGCCGACCTGTTTACCCTGCTGGAGCACCGGGGTTTGGACGCACAGGGCAAGCCCGACCTGGCTTACCTGAAAGGCAAAGTAGTGGCTTGGGTAGGCGATGGCAACAACATGGCCAACACCTGGCTGCAAGCGGCTGATTTGCTGGGTTTTACGGTGCACCTGAGCACCCCCAGTGGCTACGAAGTCGACCATGCCATTGCCGGCCTTCGCAGCAGCGACAGCTACAAAGTCTTCAAAGACCCGCAAGATGCTTGCCGTGGTGCCGACCTTGTCACCACCGATGTGTGGACCAGCATGGGCTACGAGGCTGAAAACGATGCGCGCAAAAAAGCCTTTGCGGATTGGTGCGTGGATGAAGCCATGATGCAAGCTGCCAAACCCGACGCACTCTTCATGCACTGCCTGCCTGCTCACCGGGGAGAAGAAGTCAGCGCAGATGTCATTGATGGACCGCAATCGGTGGTCTGGGACGAAGCAGAAAACCGCATGCATGTGCAAAAAGCGCTCATGGAGTTTTTGCTGTTGGGCCGCATCACGGCGTAAAGGCATAGACCGATGTCATTCAGCAGCACTGGCCACTGTCACATCTGAAAGCATCTGCATGAGCCAGTGCACCACTTGCGGCGCTTGTTGCGCCAGTTTTCGGGTTGATTTTTCAGTCTACGAACACGAAGAAGGCGGCGGCGCTGTGCCCGCTGGCCTGGCCTCAGCCATCACCGAGCACACCTGCCGCATGCGCGGCACCGACCACAGTCCGCCCCGATGCGCTGCTTTGTATGGGCGCATTGGCGAGAAGGCCACTTGTGGCATTAACGAATGGCGGCCCTCACCTTGCCGCGAGTTTGAAGAAGGCAGCGAAGCCTGCAACCGCGCACGTCGCCTGCATGGACTGCCGACCTTAAAGCTTTGAAAATCTTTTTTTCAGGGTGTTGGAAATAACCGACACCACAGTTTTTTCAGCGGTGCTACCTTCGCTCACCATGAAAAAACTTTGGGACATTTCCCCACCCGTTGATGCCAGCAGCCCGGTTTTCCCTGGCGACACCCCTTACCGCCAGCAATGGGCGGCCACCCTCTCAGCGGATTGCCCAGTCAATGTGAGCGCCCTCCATTTATCACCGCATGTGGGGGCGCATGCCGATGCCCCCTTGCACTACGACCCACAGGGGGACGCGGTGGGGGCGTTGGACTTGGCACCCTTCCTAGGTCATTGCCGCGTCATTTACGCACTGACTGCAGGTCCCTTGGTTTTAATGGCCGATCTGGCACACGCACTGGCCGATTTGCCCGAGCGGGTTTTGGTGCGCACTTACACGCAATTTCCGCTGCAAAGCTTTGATGCAAAACTCACAGCCTTTCACCCCGATACAGTGCACCATCTGGCTGATCTGGGCGTGAAGCTCATCGGCATTGACAGCGCCAGCATCGATCCAGCTGACAGCAAAGCCCTGCCCAGCCATCAAGTGATTCGGCTGCGCGGTCTGCGGGTGTTGGAAAACCTGCTACTCGACGCGGTACCCGAGGGCGATTACGAGTTGATCGCCCTGCCCTTAAAACTCAGCACCGCCGACGCTAGCCCTGTGCGTGCGGTTTTACGTGAACTTTGATCGTTTTACCCTTTCCAAGAGGAACACCTCATGACTAACCTGACGCCGACCCTGGCAGACTGCCAGGCGCTCGACCAGCACGACCCATTGCGCAACTTACGGGATCAATTTTTCTTGCCCCCGGGAGTGATTTATCTGGACGGCAACTCCCTGGGGGTGATGCCCAAAACCGCACCGACCCGCGTGGCCCAGGCCGTCACCCACGAATGGGGGCAAGAGCTGATCAAAAGCTGGAACAGCGCAGGCTGGTTCACCCTGCCCCAACGCGTGGGCGACAAGATTGCACAACTGGTAGGCGCAAAAGCGGGCGAAGTGGTGGCCGCCGACAGCACCTCCATCAACCTCTTCAAAGTGTTGGCTGCCGCACTGCACATTGCTGCAGCAGATCACCCCCAGAAGAAAAAAATCGTCAGTGAGCGTAGCAACTTTCCAACCGACCTTTATATTGCCGAAGCCCTGTGCAAAGAACGCGGCTTCAGCTTGCAATTGGTGGAAGCGCATGAAATGACCGCAGCACTACAGGCCGATGTGGCGGTGCTGATGCTGACCCACGTCAACTACCGCACAGGGGCCATGCACAACATGCAGGCTGTCACTGCACAAGCCCATGCACAAGGCATCTTGACGGTGTGGGATCTGGCACACAGTGCAGGCGCCGTGCCAGTCGACCTGAACAACTCGGGGGCCGATTTTGCTGTGGGCTGTGGCTACAAATACCTCAATGGCGGTCCCGGCGCACCGGCATTTGTTTGGGTACACCCGCAACACACCGACCGTTTTTGGCAACCCCTTGCAGGTTGGTGGGGGCATGCCGCCCCTTTTGCCTTTACCCCGGATTACCAACCAGCCAAGGGCATCACGCGCTACCAATGCGGCACACAACCTATTTTGAGCCTGACGGCGCTCGATTGCGGCCTAGACGCCGTGCTGGCAGCCGAAGCACTTGGGGGTATGACCGCCTTGCGCCAAAAATCATTGGCCCTCACGGGATTGTTCATGCAACTGGTACGTACCCGTTTGCATGGGCATGGTTTTGGTATGGCGACACCGGACGCAGAAAACCTGCGCGGCTCGCAAGTCAGCCTGACCCGCAGTGAGGGCGCTTATGCCATCGTGCAGGCCTTGATCGCGCGCGGTGTCATCGGCGATTTTCGAGCGGGCGATGGCGGCCAGCACGCTGACATCTTGCGCTTTGGTTTCACTCCGCTTTACATTGGTTTTGCCGATGTATGGCATGCCGTGGAGCAACTGCACCAAGTCATGCAAAGTGGCGAATGGCAAGACGCGCGCTTTAACCAAATCAACGCCGTGACCTGAAAGCAACACCATGAGTTCCTGTCCCTTCAATGCCGCAGCCTCGGGGCAACCCCCAGTCGATCACCCGCCGCAAGTTGCCCCCTCTGGCGAGCGCATCGTGCACGAAGAGCACGCCCAACTCGACTTTGACGGGCGCATGAGCTATGGCGACTACCTTCAGTTAGACGCCATCCTGAACGCACAAAACCCGCTGTCCCCTGACCACAATGAAATGCTCTTCATCGTGCAGCACCAGACCAGCGAACTGTGGATGAAGCTGATGCTGCACGAACTGCAAGCGGCCATGAAGGAAATTGCCAACGACCAACTCCCCGACGCCTTCAAGAAACTGGCCCGTGTCAGCAAAATCATGGAACAACTGGTCCACGCATGGGATGTACTGGCCACCATGACGCCCCCCGAGTACAGCGCCATTCGGCCTTATTTGGCGCAATCGAGCGGTTTTCAGAGCTGGCAATACCGCTGCATTGAATTTTGCATGGGCAATAAAAACGCCGCCATGTTGCAGCCCCATGCCCACCGCTCCGATTTGTCGGCGATTGTGCAAGCGGCATTCGAAGCCCCCTCGCTTTACGACGAATGCTTGCGCTTGCTTAAAAGGCGTGGTCTGGACGTGCCCGAAAGTCACACCCAGCGCGATTGGCGCCAACCCTACCCCGCCAGTGAACAGGTTGAAAACGCCTGGCTGGTGGTTTACCGCAACCCCAATCAGCACTGGGATTTGTACCAACTGGGAGAAGAGTTAACCGATCTGGAAGACGCATTTCGTTTGTGGCGATTTCGGCATGTGACCACCGTGGAACGGGTGATTGGCTTCAAGCGGGGCACGGGGGGCACGGGCGGGGTGAGCTACCTGCGCAAAATGCTCGATGTGGTGCTGTTCCCAGAAATCTGGACTCTGCGCACCCAACTCTAAAAAAGCTTTCAAATCCACGGGTACCCGTTGAGTGCCTTCATTTGCAATAACATGCGCGCATCTATTTATGGGTAATCACTGTGCAACTGAACATCAATGGCCAAAACCGCACCAGCACCGCTGCCCCCGACACACCTTTGCTGTGGGTGCTGCGCGATGAGCTGAACCTGACTGGCACCAAATTTGGCTGCGGCGTGGCCGCTTGCGGGGCTTGCACCGTGCATGTCAACGGCCAGGCCGTGCGCTCATGTGTGATGCCCATATCTGCAGTGGCCCAACAAAAGGTGCACACCATTGAATCTTTGGGCACGCCCGAGCAATTGCACCCTTTGCAGGCCGCATGGATAGCCGAGCAAGTGCCCCAATGTGGCTACTGCCAAAGCGGCATGCTGATGGCCGCTGCGGCCCTACTGGACAAAACCCCTCACCCCAGCGACGCCGATATTGACGCCGCCATGACCAACCTCTGCCGCTGCGGCACTTACCAGCGCGTACGCGCCGCCATTCACCGCGCGGCCAACACCAATACCCATACCAACAACAAGCCAAGCCTCACGGCCCAGAAAGGCGGTGCCGCATGAAGCGCCGGACCTGGCTACTGAGTGCCCTGGGCGCTACGGGCGCGTTGGTAGTGGGCTGGGGCGTCATGCCCGCACGCTCACGTCTGGGTTCGCCCGAGCTGATGCTCAAAACAGGGGGCGATGTCGCCTTGAACGGCTGGATCAAGATCGCCAAAGACGGCAGCGTGGTGCTGGCCATGCCCCGCAGTGAAATGGGTCAAGGGGTACACACCGCGCTGGCCATGTTGGTGGCCGAAGAACTGGACGTGCCCATGAGCCGTGTGCGTCTGGAGCCAGCGGGCGCTGACAGCATTTACGGCAATGTGGCTATGTTAATGGCCAGCCTGCCGTTTCACCCACTGGACAGCGAGGGCGAGCACAAACCCCTCAAAATCAAAATGAGCGAGTGGATTGTGGGCAAAATCGTCCGCGAGTTGGGGATCAATGCCACGGGGGGCTCATCCACCATCACAGACCTTTGGGAACCTTTGCGCCTGGCCGCCGCCACGGCGCGGGCCAGCCTGCTGCAAGCAGCAGCCAACAGCTGGCAAGTGCCCGCCAACGAAATCACGGTGGTCAATGGGGTGATGCAACACGCATCGGGCAAATCGGCCCATTACGGCGACATGAGTGCAGCGGCGGCCGGCAGTACACCGAAGGGGGTAAAGCCAAAAGCCCAACAAAACTGGCAACTGATTGGCCGGGCCACGCCCCGCTCCGACATTCCCGCCAAAGTGACTGGGCAGACCCCATTCGGCATGGACATTCGCTTACCCGGCCTGTTGTTTGCGGCCGTGCGCATGTGCCCCATGCTGGGTGGTTCGTTTGACGCCATGAACACCCAAGCCGCACTGGCTTTGCCTGGTGTCACCCAAGTGGTTCGGTTGGATGCCTGGGGCGGTGGCACAGCAGGTTTCGCTGCAATTGGCAAAACCACTTGGCAAGCACGCCAAGCGGTGCAAGCCGTGCAAGTGCAATGGCAAGCTCCAAAAACAGGCGTCTTGGACACTGCCCAAATTCAGGCTGCATTGCTGAACAGCCTCAACACCGAAAGCGGCTTTACCTTTCACGAACAGGGCGTGCCCACACAGGCCGAAAAAGCTGCCGCCAAGCGCATCGATGCCCTTTACCAAGCGCCTTACTTGGCCCATGCCACGATGGAGCCCATGAACTGCACCGCGCAAGTCAAAGACGGGCGGGTCGAAATTTGGGTCCCGACCCAAGTGCCGCAAATGGCACACGCCATGGCCGCCAAAGTGGCAGGCGTGAAGGAAGACCAGGTGACCGTGCATGTGACCTTGTTGGGCGGTGGCTTCGGCCGCAGGCTGGAGGTCGACTTTGTGGGCCAGGCGGTACAAGTGGCCATGGCCTGTGCCGGCGCGCCGGTTCAACTGAGTTGGTCGCGCGAAGAAGACACGACGCACGACTTTTACCGCCCCATGCACTTGGCCAAGTTTCAAGCCTCATTGGACGCACAAGGCACAGTGACCAGTTTGCGCATCAAGTCTGCAGGCGATGCCATCACCCCGCGCTGGCTCGCGCGGACCATGCCCGCCCTGTCTGGCCCAGTGGATATGCCGGACAAAACCACGGCCGAGGGCCTGTTCGACTTGCCCTACGGCTTTGCCAGCCAACACATGAGCCACGTCGCCACGCAATCAGGTGTGCCGGTGGGTTTTTGGCGCTCGGTCGGGCACTCGCACAACGCCTTCTTTTCTGAAAGTTTCATGGACGAACTGGCTGTGGCCAGCCAACAAGACCCGCTGGCGTTTCGGCTTGGCTGGCTCAAAGAGGCACCCCGCTATGCTGCCGTGCTGAAACTGGCCGCCGACAAAGCGGGCTGGGGCCAAGCTCTGCCCGCCGGACACGCGCAGGGCTTGGCCTTGCACGAGTCGTTCGGCTCCATCGTGGCCCAAGTGGCCGAAGTGTCTGTGA
>CAMDXR010000096.1 GCA_945877725.1 Limnohabitans sp. Rim8 | reverse complement strand
CAAGTGCGACGCCCAAGGTCGCTTTTGGGCGGGCAGCATGTACGAGCCCAAAGACCAAGCGCTGGGCACGCTCTACATGCTGGACGGCCAAGGCCTGCACGCCATGGTGGGCGGCATGAAAGAGGGCTTGAAGGATGGGGTGAAAGATGGTGCGAAAAGTGCAGCTTTATCTGATGCTCTAGGTGGCGTGGTGACCGCCAACGGCCTGGCTTGGTCGCCCGATGGCCGCACAGCCTACTGGGCCGACACCGCGGCACACCAGATTCGCGCATTTGATTTTGAAGCCGCCAGCGGCCAACTCACCAACGCCCGCGTGTTCTACCAAGCCGCCCCCAAACCCGCAGGCTGGACTTGGGGAGACGCTGCGGCCCCAAGTTATGGCGGGCGGCCCGATGGCGCGGCCGTCGACGCCGAGGGTTGTTATTGGTCAGCCCAATACGAGGGCAAACGCTTGGTGCGCATCTCCCCGGCTGGCGAGGTACTGACCGTAATTGAGACACCCGTGCAATGCCCCACCATGCCCTGCTTTGGCGGCACGGACATGAAAACCCTGTTCATCACCACCGGCCGCCATGGCCGCAGCGATGCCGAGCTGGCGCTGTACCCCGGCTCGGGGTGCTTGTGGGCGACGCGGGTGGAGGTGGCGGGTTTGCCAGTGAATGGATTTGTGGCCGATCGCGACAAGGGGAAATTGGCGTCTTATGGCATCAACCCCCTACCGGAGCGGGGTGCAAAAATTGATGATCAGTTGATCGAACGCCTTCGTGATGAAGAGGGCATCTGATGGGATCTGAGCCAAACCACACTTCGGTTTGGGGCTGGTTAATGTGTGCCCTGCCCAGATGGTCTGCCAACTGAATCAGCGCTCAGACTACCAAAGCTTCAATCCCTTTGTTCTCGATAAGTTGCAGCAATTTGGCGGCTGCACCCCCCGGATGTTTGCCCGAGGCCGGTGATTCCCACTTTTGAACCGTTGAGGGCCGTACGTTCAGAAAACCGGCGAAAACGGTTTGGCTCATTTTGGCTTTTTTGACCCGAATTTCCGTCACCCGCTCGGGGGGGTAAACCGGCGGCGGCAAACACAAGGCTTTAATGTGTCCGAGGTCTCGCGCTGACAGCACATCGTGCTTGCTGAGTAAAAGGGCCATTTCCAGCATTTCGGCTGAAACGCGGTCAGTTTTGTGGGCAGTCATGACAGATTTCCTTAAGTACACCTTCTGCAATCAATGCATCGAGCTTTAACTGGCTGGCCACCTGCTATAGCATTTAATGCAATAGATTGTCATTGATTAATGACATCTGGAGTCTTGACTCCTGACTATTCAATTAATCAATAAGGGGAAAGTGCTGCTCAAACGCATGGCCGTATCACCCCCCAATTTCCCACAAGCCTTTCGTTCAAAAAATTCACACCGCTGCCTAAAGCCGCGCTTTGCGCTCGCGTGGCGGGGGCACTAAAGACTTTTGGTGTCAAAGCCTCACGGGCGATGTGCTCGACACCCGGGCTTACCAGGGCATCGTGAGTTACGAGCCCAGCGAGCTGGTGGTCACAGTGCGCTGTGGCACGCCATTGTCCGAGTTGGAAGCGGCGTTTTAGGGTGTTTCTCTGGGCAAGTCTGTTCTCTCACTCAAGCAACAGACACTACCAGCCAGAACCCCGCCACCTTGATTTACTCAATGCTTTGAGTAAAATTACTCAATCAACTGAGTAATTTAAGAAAATGACCATTGAACGCGAAGCATTGGCCCCGCTGGTGGCCAGACTCCAGGAGCCTCGGCGGTTTTTGCAGGTGGTGGCCGGCCCTCGGCAGGTGGGCAAAACCACGCTGGTGCGCCAGGCCTTGGAGCGGCTGCAGCAAGACGCGCAGCCCATGGCGCAGCACAGCGCCAGCGCCGATGGCCCCGGCCTGCAAGGCCGGGTGTGGCTGGGCACGCAGTGGCAGGTGGCGCGTGCGTTGGCGGCGCAGGCAGGCCGTTGCGTGCTGGTGCTGGACGAAATTCAAAAGGTCAGCAACTGGACCGAAGAGGTCAAACGCCTATGGGACGAAGACAGCGCCGCCGGACGAGATGTGCGCGTGGTCATCTTGGGCTCGGCACCGCTGCTGATCGCCCGGGGTCTGAGCGAGAGCATGGCGGGCCGCTTTGAGATGACCCGCCTAGGCCACTGGCGTTACGCAGAAATGCGCGATGCCTTTGGTTTTAGCCTGGAGCAATTCATTTTTTATGGCGGCTACCCGGGCGCGGCGCCACTGGTGCACGACGAAGCGCGTTGGGCCGCTTATGTGAGCGATGCGCTGATTGAAACGACCATCAGCAAGGACGTGTTGCTCATGGCCCCGGTGCAAAAGCCTGCGCTGCTGCGCCGCGTGTTTGACTTGGCCTGCGTGTACAGCGGCCAGATTCTGAGCTACCAAAAGATGCTGGGCCAGTTGGACGACGCGGGCAACACCACCACGCTGGCCCACTATCTGGACTTGCTCGAAGGCGCGGGCATGGTCTGCGGCCTGCCCAAGTACATGGGGCAGGTGGTGCGCCAACGCGCCTCCAGCCCCAAGCTGCAGGTGTTCAACAACGCTCTGATGGGCTGCCATTGGGTTGCGCAAGGTGTGGGCCTGCAAGCGGTACAGGCACGCCCCGAGGTGTGGGGCCGTTTGGCCGAAAGCGCTGTGGGCGCCGAACTGCTGGCCCGCCACCTCACGCACAGCAGCCGCCATCCCCTGATCCACTACTGGAACAACGGCCAGAAAGAAGTGGACTACGTACTGCGCGATGGGCAGAGCCTGCAGGCGCTTGAAGTCAAAAGCGGCCACAACATGGGCAATGTGTCGGGCCTAACCGCCTTTGCACAGCAGTTTGCTCAGGCGCAACCGCTGATCATTGGCACTGGGGGCATGCCGCTGGCGCTGTGGTTTTCTGGCCCGACAAGCTGAGCGTACTGCGCAAGGCGTAAACCCTGCACACCTTGTGGTGCTTTGACACCCCCCCAATTTCCCACAACCCTTTCGTTCAAAAAATTCACGCCGCAGCCAAAGGTCGGGGGTTACCATCCTTGCCCATGGACGCTGAACTCAATTCCCTTATCGATGCCGTGCGCGCTGCCGCAGCCCAAGGCCGCACTTTGCGCCTGCGTGGCGGGGGCACCAAAGACTTTTGGGGCCAAAGCCTCACCGGTGATGTGCTCGACACTCGGGCTTACCGGGGCATCGTGAGCTATGAACCCAGCGAGCTGGTGGTCACGGTGCGCTGTGGCACGCCATTGGCCGAGTTGGAAGCGGCGCTGGCCGAAAAAGGCCAAAGCCTGGCCTTCGAGCCGCCACACTTTGCAGCCCAATCAGGCGCTGCCACCGTGGGCGGCATGGTGGCCGCAGGTTTGAGCGGCCCGGCCCGCGCCACCGCTGGCGCTGTGCGCGACTACGTACTGGGGGCCCGCTTTGTGAATGGTCTGGGCGAGCACCTGACTTTTGGTGGGCAGGTCATGAAAAACGTGGCCGGTTACGACGTCAGCCGCTTGATGGCGGGCAGTTGGGGCACGCTGGGTTTGATCACCGAAGTCAGCCTAAAGGTGTTGCCCGTGGCCCCTGCCGAAGCCACTTTGATGATGGTCGGCCTTGCCCAAGCCCCCGCACTCGACTTGCTGCACCGCTGGGGCGGACAGCCCTTGCCCCTGAACGCCAGTGCTTGGGTGCACGACACCACCGCCCAGCCCATGGCCGATTATTTGTTTGTGCGCCTGCGCGGTGCGGTGGCTGCGGTGCAGTCGGCCATCACCAAGATGAGCGCCGATGCGACCGCCTTGGGTGCACAGGTTCAGCACATGGACAGCGCCCAAGCCGCCCAAGACTGGCAAGCCAGTCGCGAGCAAACCTTGCCATTTTTTACCGCGCCCAGCCCCGATGCCTGTTTGTGGCGCTTGTCGGTGCCGCAAACCGCGCCCGCGCTGGATTTGCCCTACCCCTCTTATATAGAGTGGCAAGGTGCGCAGCGTTGGTTGTGGGCACCGGCCTCGGCGGCCTTGGCTTTGCGCCAATGGGCGCAATCGGTGGGCGGGCACGCCACGCTGTTCCGCACCAGTGCAGCGCATGCCGCAGTTGACAAAGCCGTGGGTGTGAACAGCCCGCTGGCGCCGGTGCAGCAACGCATTCAAAACCAGTTGCAACAGCAGTTCGATCCGAAGGGCGTTTTTGCCACCGGGCGCATGCATGCTTTCACGCTTTGAAGCCTTGAAAAGCCACAGTCTGAGCCCGCCTTCGAACACCCCAGCCCCCTGAACCGGCACGAAAAGCATGCAAACCAACCTCGCCCCCGAATACCAGAACACCCCCGATGGCTTGGCGGCCGAAGCCATTTTGCGCAAGTGCGTGCATTGCGGCTTCTGCACGGCCACTTGCCCCACCTACCAACTGCTGGGCGACGAGCTGGATGGCCCGCGTGGCCGCATTTATTTGATGAAGCAGGTGCTGGAAGGCCAAACGCCTACCCGCAAAACCCAGCAACACCTGGACCGTTGCCTGACGTGCCGCAACTGCGAAAGCACTTGCCCCAGCGGCGTGCAATACGGACATTTGGTGGACATTGGGCGCAAGTTGGTCGACGCGAAAGTAGAGCGGCCCGTGGGTGAAAAAATGATGCGCTGGGCCCTGAAAGAAGGTCTGCCTTCACCCCTGTTTGCGCCCGCCATGAAGATGGGCCAGATGGTGCGCGGCCTGTTGCCCGAAAGCCTGAAGGCCAAAGTGCCCGCACCGCAACACGCCGGGGCCTGGCCCACGGCGCAGCGCGCGCGCAAAGTGCTCATGCTGGCTGGTTGCGTGCAGCCCAGCATGGCCCCCAACATCAACACCGCCACCGCCCGCGTGCTGGATGCCTGTGGCATACAGACCGTGACGGTGCCCAAAGCCGGATGCTGTGGCGCACTCAAATTTCACCTGAACGACCACGACGGTGGCAAAGACCACATGCGGGCCAACATCGACGCTTGGTGGCCACTGGTAGAAAGCGGCGAAGTAGAAGCCATCGTCATGAACGCCTCGGGCTGCGGCGTCATGGTCAAAGACTACGGCCATGTGCTGAAAGACGACCCGGTCTATGCCGAAAAAGCCAGCCGCATCGGCGCACTCACCCGCGACCTGAGCGAGTTGTTGCACGAACTGGTGCCTTTGCTCAAACCCAAACTCAAGCCCGAAGCCCTGCAAGCCGCCGGGTTGCAGGCCTACCACCCCCCTTGCACACTGCAACACGGCCAGCAGCTCAAGGGCGGGGTAGAAAAACAACTGGGTGATTTGGGCTTCCAAATCAAGGTCACGGCCAACGAATCGCATCTGTGCTGCGGCTCGGCAGGTACCTACAGCGTGCTCAACCCCAAACTCTCCAAGCAATTGCGCGATCGCAAGCTGGGCCACCTGAACGCACTGGAACCGCAAGGCGTTTTAAGCGCCAACATCGGCTGCATCACGCACCTGCAAAGTGGCAGCGGCCTGCCTGTGCGGCATTGGGTGGAATTGTTGGACGCGGCGATTCAGCCTGCAGCTTAAATGACGCAAAACAGCACAAAATTTAACTTCTGTTAAAGTTTGTGTTATGCCAAAGCCTTCCGTAGCCACCGACCAATTGCCTGCTTCTGTAGCCAAAGCCCTGCGGGACTTGGGTGAAAACTTGGCTTTGGCACGACAGCGCCGCAAAGAAAGCCTGCGGGCCTGGGCCAGCCGCATGGCGGTCTCGGTGCCCACGCTGATCCGCATGGAAAAGGGTGACCCCTCGGTGGGCATGGGTGTTTATGCCACGGCTTTGTGGCTCATGGGCCGACACACCGCTTTGTCCGATATAGCCGAACCAGCGCAAGACCTGAATGCGCTAGAACAAGACATTGAAGCGGTGCGCCAACGCGCGAAACGCATGTCACGAAAGTCAGAGGTGCTCGCATGAGCTACGTGCCCCAGGACAGCATGAGCCTTTGGTGGCTTGCTGACCCGCTTGCACCTCAGCGCATCGGCACCTTGAGCCTGCAAGACCAGCGCCGCAAAGTGGCCATGAGTTATGACCTCGCATGGATGGCATCGCCAAACGCCTTTGCCTTGAGCGAGGACTTGCCTTTACAAACCGGCCTGAAAATGCCTGCCGAGCGCGACACCGCCGTGGGCGCGGTAGACGATGCCCGACCCGACCAATGGGGCGAGCGTGTGATTCGCTTGATCGAACGGCCTACCCGACTGTCTTTGTTGGAATATTTGTACTGGGCTGGAGACGACAGATTTGGCGCTTTGGGCGTTTCATTGAACGCAGAGTCCTATGTGCCCGCCCCTACAGCGGCCATGTCTACGTTTGAGGGGCTGATCGAGTTGCATCATGCGGTGCAGCGTGTCATGAGGGGTGAGGTTATCAACGAGCAGCAGCGTCGTTTGCTGCAACCTGGCGTGAGCATGGGGGGTGCGCGGCCCAAGTCACTGATGAAGATGGACGGTGCATCCTGGGTAGTCAAATTTGCCGAGACAGGTGATATGGACACACCTCTCATTGAATACGCCTGCATGCAAATGGCCCTTCGTTGTGGCATCAATACGGCTGAAACCCAGCTCTTGACATTGCCCAAAGGGCATGCACTTGCCGTTAAACGTTTTGACCGCATTGGGCAGCGCCGTCTGCATGTGTTGTCGGCCCGAGTGGCTTTGCATGCCGCAGGTGAGGGCATGGGCTATCCCGAGTTGTCACAAATCCTTCGTCGCTTGGGCCACCCTGACAGGGTGCGCGCGCAACAGCAGGAATTGTTCAGACGCATGGTCTTCAATATCCTGATCGACAACACCGATGACCATGAAAAAAACCACGCCTTGATTCGTGGTGACGATGGTTTTTATGACCTGTCACCTGCCTTTGATGTGGTGTCATCAGTGCAGGGCTTGGGCTATCAACAAATGCGTGTGGGGGCAAAGGGCCACGAGGCCAGCATGGCCAATGCGCTGTCTGAGGTGGCAGCGTTTGGACTTTCCAAAGTGGACGCGGGCCTCATCGCCTTACAAATCGCGACGCATGTCGATTCTTGGGAAACTGAATTTCTGGCCCTCAACGCTACACCCGCAGACATGGCTGTTTTGTCTCAATATCTCGATGGCTCTGTTTTGCGCTCAGAGCGACTGAAAAGCATGGCGTTGAGCTAGTGACTAGGGGTAACTCGATGCAAAACGGAAGACTGGCATGGTGGACGTTAGTCATCTCTACGGTTAGAAATAGACCATGAATCTCGATTGAAGTGGATTTAAGCGCTCTCCAGTTCTAATAAGTTCTACAAAGTTCTAATGGGTTCTAAACGAAACTTAATAGAACCAATTAGAACTGTGTAGAACTAGATGCCTCCACCCCTCACCGCTTGAACTTCAGTGCCAGCACTTTGTCGGCCACGCATTGGCCTTGGGGTTTGCCGCCTTCTACTGCAAAGCGGTAATGGATGCCCGCGTACAGGCGGGACAGGGCGGCTTCGTCGGCGGCGGCTTTGAAGCTTTTGAAGGTGCGCGGGCCCCAGCCTCGGTCGTTGTGGGTGTTGTCCACAAACGGGGTGTTGACGCCAAATTCTTTGCCCAAAACCGTGGCCGCTGCGCTGCTTTGCACCGAGTGCCCGGACGGGTAATCCGGAAAAGGGGGGGTGTCCAGCAAGTTGGGCACCCAATTGCTGTCGATGACCAACTGCACATAAGACACCGGACGGGTCACATTCAGGGTGTATTTGGTGTGCCAGGCGGCAATAAAGGCATCAGACATGGCCATGTTCAAGCGCGCAAACACGATGGCTGCTGTGCCCAAATCGGCTTTACGCGCCTTCAGCAGGTCGTTTGTTAAATAGGCCCAATGTCCGGCGGGGGTGGGTGTTTTCACCGGGTCGTCGGCCCAATACAAAGCAAATTGCCGATGTTCTTGCGTCGCGGCATTGTGGATTTTCAAAACCTCGAGACCGTCTTTGTAAAACGCCGAGCCTATCTCTTCCGAGTAGGCCGGGGGCATAGGCGCAGGGCAGTCGGATCCTGCACGTAACACCATCGGGCGGTTGTTGCCCCAATAGGGCAGCAGTGCGGGGGCAAATTGCGGTGAGGTGGCGGTCCATTTGCCTGCACCGCTGGGCGGAACATAGTTGGCTTGGTCGCGTCGCAAGCCGCCCGTTGGGCTGAAGCCGCCGTCGGTGCGGGCCCAAGTCCAGACGGCCATGCCCATGAGTTTGCCGAATGTCTCTGAGCGGTTGGTGATGTCCGGCGTGACCGTGCCCGGGTCAAAGTCGGCGGTGTATTTCAGCGGCATGCCGCGTTCAAGGGTGGCAATGCGTGCCTTGTTGTCTGGGCTGGCGTGGTTGAACAACATGCGCGTCATGGTGGCCAGCGCGGCATTGGCCACGGTGGGCCAATGCAGGGGTTCATCCGGTTGCGCCAAGGGCAAGGAGCTGAGTTCGTTCAACTGGCCGGCCAGGGTTTGGTAACCCGGCAAACCGGGCACCAACGATTCGTACAAAGTCAGCCCCAGATAGCCCAGTGCCCGCGCTGCCACTGGCGGTGAAAAGCCCGGGGTTTGCTGGATCAACTGCAAGTTCAAAAACATCCAGTCGTAGACCAAGCCAGAACCGAAACTCGTTGCAGGCGTGGCCACCAAGTTGGGCATATCGGGTGTTTTTGCAGAGGCTTGAAGTTGGGTCTGCGCTTGAGCGGTCAGGGTGCAAACCAGTGAACTCGCGAGCGATAAAGTGAGCGTGTAAAACAGCTTAAAAAACAGCTTGCGAGCCCCAGCCAAGTCCAAAGAAGACAGCGCTCGTGTGAATCGATTGATGAGCCACATGGTATTCATAGCGTTCATGGGGCCTTCCAGGCTTGCAGGCCCTTTTCTTGCGACAGCACATAAAAATTATCGGCTTTGACGCTTTGCCAAGGCCCCCAATCGCCATGCGGCCATTGCACGCGCACCTTGACCTCTGCGGTTTTGCCCAAGCCAAAGTGCATCCAACCCAAATGTCCGCTGGCATGGCCACCGCCGCTGGTGTGTTCTTGGCGGATCACACGCCCATCCAAGTCCACCTCAACCCAAGCACCAATCGCATCGCGGTTGCCGCCTTCTTGCTGCAAACGCAGTTGCAACCAATGGCCCATGGGGGCAGGCTTGGCTGCAGTGCCACTGCCCACGTTGCGCCACAGTTGGGCTTTGTCTTGGCGGTTGACCACCACCATGTCGAGCAGGCCATCGCCATTCAGGTCGGCCATCATGCCGCCGCGTCCCCTTTTGAAGCTGGCCACCCCCGCTTGTTGCCCCACTTCAGTGAAGCGACCATCGGCTTGTTGCAGCAACAGGTTGTTTGGGTCGAGCGTGGCGAAGTCGGGCATGGTCGACACGTTGCCCTTGACGATGAACAAGTCGGTCAGGCCATCGTTGTTGGCATCGGCAAATTGCGCATGCCAGGCAGTGCTGGGGTGAATGTCACCGCCCACATAGGGGCGGTGTGCCGTGATGCCACGTTTGTACGCTTGGTCAAAATAGGTTGGCCGCTT
>CAMDXR010000095.1 GCA_945877725.1 Limnohabitans sp. Rim8 | reverse complement strand
ATGTACAAATAATTGTACAAGCATAACAGATCACCGGGATCGCGAGCCAAACTTACAATACCTGCCGAAGCGTGTCAGGTCGAACAAGGGTTGCTGGGCCATTCAGACGGTTCCACCACCGTGATTTACACGCAGGTGCTCAAGGTTGCAGCGGGCGGCACAAGCAGCCCTTTGGATTCTTTTCTTCGAGCCTGACCCGTCATAAGCGAACAGTCACCCCCCGCGCCCGCATGCGCTCTTTGGCTTGTTGAACAGTAAATTCGCCGTAATGGAAGATGCTGGCGGCCAGTACGGCATCGGCGCCGCCGATGCTCACGCCATCGGCCAGATGATCCAGGTTGCCCACTCCGCCTGAGGCGATCACGGGCACGCTGACCGCGTCGCTCACCGCGCGGGTGAGTTGCAGGTCAAAGCCACTTTTGGTGCCGTCGCGGTCCATGCTGGTCAGCAAAATTTCGCCCGCCCCGTATTCGGCCATTTGGCTCGCCCAGGCCACGGCGTCCAAGCCCACATTTTTGCGGCCGCCGTGGCTGTAAACATCCCAGCCGGGGCCCATGGGCAAACCGTGGGTGCCGATGCGTTGCTCGTCTTCGGCACTGCGGCGCTTGGCGTCGATGGCCACCACAATGCACTGCGCACCATATTTGGCCGAGGCTTCGCGGATGACTTGTGGGTTGGCGATGGCCGCCGAGTTGAAGCTGGTTTTGTCAGCCCCGGCATTCAGCAGTCGGCGCACGTCGTCCACCGTGCGCACACCGCCGCCCACCGTGAGGGGAATGAACACCTGCGAGGCCACAGCTTCGATGATGTGCAGAATCACATCGCGGCCGTCGCTCGTGGCAGTGATGTCGAGAAAGGTGAGTTCGTCAGCGCCTTGTTCGTTGTAACGGGCCGCGATTTCGACCGGGTCGCCTGCGTCGCGCAGTTCCACAAAGTTGACGCCCTTGACCACGCGACCGCCGGTCACGTCAAGGCAAGGAATGATGCGTTTGGCCAGCATGTTGGTTTCTCTAAAAAATCAGGGGTTCAGCACTTGCAATTGCTGCCAGGCTTCCCAAACCGCGCCGGGTGGCAGGGTGATGGGGTCAAAAACTTGCGCCGCTTCGACACACAACATGTGCTGCCAGCTGTCTGCGGGCATGTCGGCCAGTTGCGCACACACCACCGGGCCGGGGTTCCAAACCACGGTGTTGGCCCAGGCGGGGCTTTGTTCAATTTGCAACTGCTGGTCCAGCAGCATGGGCCGATTGGGCGCGTCGTAAACCCGGTCAAACTGGCCTTTAAAGCGCAAAGTGGGGGCTGCCACAGCGTGGGCATCGGTCACAGAATCCCATTCAGCGCGCCCACCCAGACCTTGCAAAGTGGCCTTTGAGACATCGGCGACAGACAAATAGGTGTGCAGTGCGCCAGAAAAAGCCAAGGGCTGTTGATCGGTGTTTTGCACACGGAAAGTTATTTTCAGTCCACCGGGGCTGAGCGCAATGGCCAACTCGGCCGCAAAAGCCTGCGGCCACCCTGTGCGGGTTTGCGCGTTATCGGACAAGCGCAGGGTGAGGTGCGCCGTATTTGCAGACAACTCGGCAACATCCGCCTGCCAACTCACATTGCGAACAAAACCATGTTTGGGCAAGCGATCGGCCATGGGGCCACGTTGGTTGAATTGCGGGAAGCACACCGGGACACCGCCCCGAATGGCCGCTTGCCCGTCCATCACGCTTTGGGGGCTGAGGTAAAGGCGCTCTTGCCCGCCGCTTTGCCAAGACAAAATATGGGCCCCGAGCAAGGCCACCACCAATCGGTCGCCCTGGGGCAGGGTCAATTCACGGGCTGGCAGGCCCGCAAACAGGGTGTCGCTGCAAGTGGCCAGCGGGGTCATGAGGAGGCTTTCGGGTTTCACCCGTTCAGGTCGTCCGCGCGTTGCTGGGCCAACGCAAAGTCCAGGTCGCCCGAATAAACAGCGCGACCACAGATCACGCCCTCAACGCCCTCTTCTTCCACGGCGCAAAGTTGCTCAATGTCGGCCATGTTCGACAAGCCGCCCGAGGCAATCACGGGAATCGTGAGGGCTTGTGCCAGTTTGACGGTGGCTTCGATGTTGATGCCACTGAGCATGCCGTCGCGGCCAATGTCGGTGTAAATGATGGACTCGACGCCCCAGTCTTCAAACTTTTTGGCCAGGTCCACCACCTCGTGGCCGGTCAGTTTGCTCCAACCATCGGTGGCGACTTTGCCGTTTTTGGCATCTAAACCCACAATAATGTGGCCGCCAAATGCGGTGCAGGCGTCCTTCAGAAAACCGGGGTTTTTAACGGCTGCGGTGCCAATGATCACGTAGCGCATGCCGTTGTCGATGTACTTTTCAATCGTGTCCAGATCGCGAATACCCCCGCCCAGTTGCACCGGGATGTCATCGCCCACAGCCTTGAGGATGGACTTGATGGCGGCAAAGTTTTGCGGTTTGCCGGCAAAAGCGCCATTCAGATCGACCAGATGCAAGCGACGTGCGCCTTTTTCAAGCCAACTGAGGGCCATGGCCGTGGGGTCTTCCCCAAAAGTCGTGGCTTGGTCCATATCGCCCTGTTTGAGGCGAACGCAGTGGCCGTCCTTGAGGTCAATGGCGGGGATCAGAATCATGGCAATTTAAATGCAGGTGAAAGAAAAAAAACGGCAGTGATAAACCACTCAAGGCTGCCAGTGGAGGAAATGACGGAACAAGGCCAAGCCCTGGTCCGAACTTTTTTCAGGGTGAAACTGGGTAGCAAAAATGTTGTCGCGGGCAATGGCACTGGCAAAGCGGCCCCCGTAATCGGTTTCGGCTGCGCTGTGTAACGGATTGACCACCTGGGCATAAAAGCTGTGCACAAAATAATACCAGCTGCCATCGTCAATGCCTTGCCACAAAGGGTGAGCCGACTGCGCATCGGCGTGCGATTGCCAAACTTGGTTCCAGCCCATTTGCGGGACTTTGTAGCGGGTGCCATCGGGTTGATTTTGCCCTGCCAAATCAAATTTGACCACCCGTCCGGGAATCAGGCCCAAACCCGGCGTATCCCCCTCATCACTGTGGTCCAGCAGCATTTGCATGCCCACACAGACACCAAACAAGGGTTTTTTGGCCGCTGCTTCAAGCACGGCCTCCATCAATCCGGAGTCGCGCAACTCGCGCATGCAGTCGGGCATGGCCCCCTGCCCGGGCAAGACCACCCGGTGCGCATTGCGCACCACTTGCGGGTCAGAGGTGACGGTCACTTCGGCATGGTCCACGCTGGAGGCGGCGTGCATCACAGCCTGCGCCACCGAGCGCAAGTTGCCCATGCCGTAGTCGACCACTGCAACGCGATTCACGCCCATCTCAGAGGCTTCCCTTGGTGGAGGGGATCACCCCGGCTGAGCGCGGATCGAGTTCTAGGGCAGCACGCACGGCGCGGGCAAAGGCCTTGAAAATAGTCTCGCATTGGTGGTGCGCGTTGACCCCCTTGAGGTTGTCAATGTGCAGCGTCACCAGGGCGTGGTTGACAAAGCCCTGGAAGAATTCGTAGACCAGTTGGGTATCGAGCGCACCCAAAGAGCCCGAGGTGAACTGCACATCCATATGCAAACCGGGACGGCCCGAAAAATCGACCACCACCCGGCTCAGGGCTTCGTCTAAAGGCACATAGGCATGGCCATAGCGGCGAATGCCTTTTTTGTCACCCAAGGCCTGCGCAAATGCCTGGCCCAGCGTAATGCCAATGTCTTCCACGGTGTGGTGACCATCAATGTGCAGGTCGCCCTGGCATGAAACGTCCAAGTCAATCAGGCCGTGGCGGGCGATTTGGTCCAGCATGTGGTCCAGAAAACCAATGCCCGTGGCCAGTTTGGACTGGCCCGTGCCATCCAAATTGAGGGCAACACGGATTTTGGTTTCGGCCGTTTGGCGAGAAACATCGGCAACACGGTCAGCAGTGCGGTTCATAGGGACTCTTTCAAAGCGGCCAGCATTTGGTCGTTTTCTTGTGCTGTGCCCACGGTCAGGCGCAGGCAGTTGTTCAACAAAGGGTGCATTTTAGAAACGTTCTTGATCAGCACACGGTGTGCTTTCAGCCCGTCAAAGGCTTTGGCGGCATCCGGTACCCGGGCCAAAATCATGTTGGCCTCACTGGGAAATGGCCGGACACCGGGGAGCGCGGCCAAGGCTTTTAGCAGGCGTTCGCGTTGTTCGCGCAGGTCTTGGGCCTGTGCCGCGAACACCTCGGTGTGCTCTAGGGCAAACAAAGCGCACTCGGCATTGAGCACGCTGATGTTGTAGGGCGGGCGCACCTTGTCGATCTCGGCAATCAGCGCCGTGGGGCCGATCATGTAGCCCAAACGCACACCGGCCAAGCCGAATTTGCTGAGGGTTCGCATCAACAGCACATGCGAATGGCGGGTGATGTGGTCCATGTAGGTCTGGCTGGCAAACGGCTGATAGGCCTCGTCCATGACCACCAAGCCCCCTTGAGCCCCTTGCGCCAAAACGATGTTTTCGATCGCTTGCGCGTTCCACAAATTACCCGTGGGGTTGTTCGGGTAAGCCAGGTAAACGATGGCGGGCTTGTGCTCGGTCACGGCAGCCAACATGGCGGCCTCGTCCAGTTCGAAATCGGCGGTCAAGGGCACGCCGTGAAAAGCCAGGCCTTGCAACTGCGCGCTCATGGCGTACATCACAAAACCCGGCAACGGGGCCAGAATGGACGCGCCCGGCACGTCGCAGGCCAGCGCCAGCAGCGAGATCAATTCATCCGAGCCATTGCCCAGCATGATGTCGTAGCCTTGGGGCATCCCGGCGTAATCTGCCAAGCGGCTTCGCAGCGTGTTAATGCGGTCACCGGGGTAGCGGTTCAGGGCCAGCGCGCCCAGGCGCTCACCCAAGGCTTTTTGCAAGTCGGCAGGCAAGCGGTGGGGGTTTTCCATCGCGTCGAGTTTGACCATGCCTGCAGAGTCCTGAATGGCATAGGCTTGCATGGACTTCACATCCTGGCGGATGCGTTTCATCAAGGCGGGGCTGACCGTCATTGGGACTCTCTCATAGGGGGTACGGGGTTCAAACGCAATTCGGCCGCGCGGGCGTGGGCTTGCAAACCCTCGCCATAGGCCAGTTCGGCGGCAATTTTGCCAAGCGTTTGCGCACCCTGCTCGCTGACTTCGATCAGGCTGGAGCGCTTTTGGAAGTCGTATACGCCCAGCGGCGACGAAAACCGCGCGGTGCCACTGGTGGGCAACACATGGTTGGGGCCTGCGCAATAGTCGCCCAGAGACTCGCTGGTGAAAGCCCCCAGAAAAATAGCCCCCGCGTGGTGCAGCAAAGGCTCCCAGCGGTGCGGTTCATGACTGGACACTTCGAGGTGCTCCGGGGCAATGCGGTTGCTGATGGCACAGGCCTCTTCCATGCTGCGGGTCAAAATCAGGGCCCCCCGGTCGTTCAGGCTTTTGGCAATGATCTCGCGGCGCGGCATATCAGGCAGCAAGCGGTCAATGGCCGCCTGTACCTGCGCGATGTAATCGGCATCGGGGCACAGCAAGATGCTTTGCGCCAGTTCGTCGTGCTCGGCTTGGCTGAACAAGTCCATCGCCACCCAGTCAGCGGGGGTGCTGCCATCGGCCAAAACCAAAATTTCACTCGGTCCGGCAATCATGTCGATGCCCACCGAGCCGAATACGCGCTTTTTGGCGCTGGCGACATAGGCGTTGCCGGGGCCGGTGATCTTGTCTACCTTGGGAATGGTCGCCGTGCCGTAAGCCAGTGCCGCCACAGCTTGTGCGCCACCCAAAGTAAAGGCCCGACTGACACCCGCCACACAGGCTGCGGCCAAGACCAACGGGTTGCGCACCCCGGCGGGCGTGGGCACCACCATGACAATGTCTTGCACCCCGGCCACATGGGCGGGAATTGCATTCATCAAAACCGAAGAAGGGTAGGCCGCCTTGCCGCCCGGCACATAAATGCCCACACGGTCCAAGGGCGTGACTTTTTGGCCCAGTAAAGTGCCGTCTTCGTCGCGATAAGACCAACTTTCGCCCGAGGCTTTCTTTTGCGCTTCGTGGTATTTGCGAACTCTGGCGGCGGCGGCTTGCAAAGCGTCTCGCTGAATGGCGGGCAAGCTGTCGAGGGCCGCCTGCAACTCTGCTTGGCTGATTTCAAGGTCAGCCACCCGGGCGGCATCCAACCCGTCAAAGCGTTGGGTGTATTCCAAAACAGCCGCATCGCCGCGCTTTTGTACATCGCTCAGGATGTCGGCCACCCGCTGCTCGATGGCCGCATCGGCGTCGGCAGACCAATGCAGACGCGCCGTGAAAGCCGCCTCAAAACCGGCATCGGCCGTGCTCAGTTGCAATGGTTTGGCTTGAAGCCCCTGGGCGTCCATTTGTTTCAGTCTTTCTTCACAGCACCCGCAAAGGCGTCAATGATGGCGCGAATCGGCGCTTGTTTCAGCTTGAGCGCAGCCTGGTTCACCACCAAACGTGAACTGATGTCCATGATGCGTTCGACTTCCACCAAGTGGTTGGCTTTTAGCGTGTTGCCCGTGGACACGAGGTCCACGATGGCATCGGCCAGACCGGTCAACGGGGCCAGTTCCATGCTGCCATAGAGCTTGATCAAGTCGACGTGAACGCCTTTGGTGGCAAAAAAGTCGCGTGCAATGGCCGTGTACTTGGTCGCCACTTTCAGGCGCGAACCGGTGCGCACAGCACGGGCGTAGTCGTAGTCAGCCCGCACCGCCACACTCATGCGGCATTTGGCAATCTTCAGGTCCAGCGGCTGGTAAAGGCCTTGCCCGCCATGCTCAATGAGGGTGTCCAGACCCGTCACGCCCAAATCGGCACCGCCGTATTCCACATACGTGGGTACATCGCTGGCGCGCACCAAAACGACCCGAACATGGGGCTGGTTGGTGGGCAAAATCAGCTTGCGTGATTTTTCGGGGTCTTCAAGGACCTCGATGCCAGCCGCCATCAGCAGCGGCAGGGTTTCATCAAAAATACGTCCTTTGGACAGGGCAAGCGTGATCATTTCACTCTTTCAATGTCGGCCCCCAGGCCGCGAAGTTTCAATTCCATGCGGTCATAGCCACGGTCCAGATGGTAAATCCGATCGACGATGGTCTCGCCTTCGGCCACCAAACCGGCAATCACCAAGCTGGCTGAAGCCCTTAAATCGGTGGCCATGACGACCGCACCCGACAATTTCTGAACCCCCTCAACCACCGACACCTTGCCATCAATCTGAATATGCGCCCCTAAACGAACCAGTTCATTGACGTGCATGAAACGGTTCTCAAAAATCGTCTCGGTGACCTTGCTGGCCCCCTGGGAGATGCAATTAAGTGCCATGAACTGGGCTTGCATATCGGTTGGGAAACCCGGGTATTCGGTGGTGCGAAAGCTCTGGGCCTTCAAACGCCCATCGGACTGGATGCGGATAAAACCTTCACCCGATTCAATGCGCGCACCCGCATCCCGCAACTTGTCAATCACCACCTCAAGGTGGTCGGCACGGCCATGGCGCAACACCACATCCCCGCCGGTGGCGGCCACAGCACACAAAAAAGTGCCGGTTTCAATCCGGTCGGCCACCACCTGGTGCTGGCAGCCGTGCAAGCGTTCGACGCCCTGAATGCGGATTCGGCGGGTGCCATGGCCCTCTATTCGGGCCCCCATTTTGATCAGCATCTCGGCCAAATCACCAATTTCAGGTTCTTGGGCCGCATTTTCGAGCACCGTTTCGCCTTCTGCCAAGGCCGCAGCCATCATGAAGTTCTCGGTCCCCGTGACAGTGACCATGTCGGTGGTGATGTGTGTGCCCTTCAAACGGCTGCGGCCGGCTGGCAAGCTGGCCAACATGTAACCGTGATCGACCGTGATTTGAGCCCCCATGGCTTGCAAACCCTTGATGTGCTGGTCCACGGGACGCGAACCAATGGCACACCCGCCCGGCAAGGACACTTTGGCGTGGCCAAAGCGGGCCAACAAGGGCCCCAGCGCCAGCACCGAAGCCCGCATGGTTTTCACCAGATCGTAAGGCGCTTCAGGGTTATTCAAGCCCCCCGCATCGAGTGTGACGCGGCCATCTTCTTGGTGTTCTGCGGTCACACCCATGTTGCGGATCAACTTGAGCATGGTCGACACGTCTTGCAAACGCGGCACATTGCTCAGCGTGACCGGCTCGGCCGTCAACAAGGCCGCGCACAACTCGGGCAATGCCGCGTTTTTGGCTCCGGCCACGTCCAGCGTCCCTTGCAGGCGGTGACCCCCGCGAATTTTCAGTTTGTCCATGAGATCAGATCAGTCTGTGCAATCAATGCGCTTGGGCTGCCCATTCGGCAGGCGTGAAGGTTTTCATCGACAAAGCATGCACCTCGTCGGTGTGCATTTTTTGCCCCAAAGTGGCATACACGCGTTGATGCCGGGCTATCGGGCGCATGCCCGCAAAGACTTCCGACACCACCACGGCGTTCCAGTGTCGGCCATCGCCAAACACTTCCAGGTGGGTGCAATCGAGACCGGCGGCAATGAGGGCTTGAAGTTGCTCTGCGTTCATGGGGGTTCAGCTCCGGATTTTGTAGCCGGTGCGCAAAAGGTGAAGAGTCAGGCCACTCACCAAGGCCAAGGCCGTGGAGACCACGGCAAGACTGATCCAAGGTGAAACATCGCTTTGGCCAAAAAAACCATAACGGAAACCGTCGATCATGTAGAAAAACGGGTTCAGGTGGCTGAGGGTTTGCCAAAAAGAGGGCAGCGAATGGATCGAATAAAACACGCCCGACAAAAAGGTCATGGGCATGATGATGAAATTTTGAAACGCAGCCATTTGGTCGAACTTTTCAGCCCATAGCCCGGCGATGACGCCCAGCGCCCCCATCATGGCCGCCCCCATGAAGGCAAAAGCCAAAATCCATAACGGATAGACAAAGCTGATGTTCACCATCCAGCCGGTAATCAGGAAAACACCCAGCCCAACCGCCAAGCCGCGCACCACCGACGAGCCGACATAGGCCACAAACCAACTGCGATGCGACAAAGGGGTGAGCAGCAAAAAGACCAAACTCCCCATGATCTTGCTTTGCACCATACTGGACGAGCTGTTGGCAAAGGCGTTTTGCAACACCCCCATCATGATCAAGCCGGGCAACAAGAAGGAGGTGTAGGCCACTTGGTCGTAGACCTTGACATGGTCTTCAAGCACATGGCCAAAGATCAACATATACAGGACCGAGGTCAACACGGGTGCCGCCACGGTCTGGAAAGCGACTTTCCAAAACCGCAACACTTCTTTGTAAAGCAGGGTTTGCCAGCCGGTCATGCCGCGACTCCCTGGGCAGGTTGTTTGCGGTTCATCACCTCTAAAAACACATCTTCCAGATCGGCTTGGCGAATTTCGACGTCTTCGGCCACCAAACCCGCAAAACGGAGGGTGGCCAAATGGTTCTCAATTTCCAGGGCGTTGTGTACCGGCAATTGCACGATTCGGCCCGTCACGCGGCCAATGGCGGCCAAGGCAGGGGGCAAATCGCCATCTAATTTGAAGCGCAAAACCTG
>CAMDXR010000094.1 GCA_945877725.1 Limnohabitans sp. Rim8 | reverse complement strand
ACGGGGCTCAATTCGGCCGTCGGCATCAATTCGGGCATCAAATTGCGCCTGCAAAGCCGCATCTTGTGCGCTCAGGGCTTTGGGAACGGCCTTCAGGCCAGCAGACTGGGAGGGCTCGGTGCCGTCCGGAACGCTGAAAGATTGGGTGTACATGGTCTTCTCCTGCGCCAAACAGGATGGGATGATCGCGGCGCAGGTGACAGTATATCAATTAACCGACCGTTCGGTCGGTTAATTTGTCATCACCTGATTTAGGACATTCCCTGAACCGTTTTGCAGAGTGTCAGGACGACTCGACCTGCCAGCTCTTGCCCGTGCCCCGGGCCAGTGCGGGGCCTACAACATCCAATGCCTTGCGGATTTGGTCCTTCAGTGTGAAGGGCGGGTTGATCACGAACATGCCGCTGGCAACCAATCCGCCAACGTCATTTGGGCCTCGTCCAATGGCCAACGTGGCGTTGAGCCAGGGTTTTTGGGCTTGATTGGCGAGCGTGCGAAGGCGGCGCGGCAAATCGTGGGCTTCAGGGCGAGGAATGATCGGGTACCAAACCAAATAAGTGCCAGTTGAAAAGCGTTTCAGGTATTCCTGAATCACATTGGCAACCTTGGCATAGTCTGATTTGATTTCGTAGCTGGGGTCAATCAGAACCATGGCGCGCTTGGATCCAGTGGCGGATGCGGGTGGCGGTAACAGTTTTTTGAGAGCCTCAAAGCCGTCTTCGCGACTGACTGTGATGGTGCGCCCTGCATCTAATTGGGCAATATTAGAGGCCAGTGACTTGCTGTCCGTGGGGTGCAGTTCGAACAGACGTAACCGGTCTCTGGACTCGAGGCGCATCAGTTTATGCATCAAAAAAGGCGAACCTGGGTAAACCTTGGCTTGGCCATTGGGGTTAAAACTGGCAATTTGCTCCAGATAATCTTGGATGGGCTCTGGCATGTCTTGTACTTTTTCAAGTGCAGACAGCAGTTTGAACAGGCCGTCCTCGGCTTCAGCCCCTTTTTGGGAGTAATCACCGTCTAAGCGGTACAAACCAGCACCCGCATGGGTGTCAATGAGCGTGATGCCGGCCTCTTTTTGCATGAGGTGGCGCAGGGTGGCGAGCAAGGTAATGTGCTTGAGCACATCAGCATGGTTGCCCGCGTGGAAAGCGTGTCGGTAACTGAACATGCTCTGATGGTAACCAAAAAGCTCCGCAAGTCTTTGATTTTTCGTATAATAGAAGGCTTCGCAGCGCTTCAGTGGCCCCGCGGCGAAGACGCAAACCACCGTGAAGGTGGCTGCAAACTCCCACCTAAGAGGTTCCCAAAAGAGGAGCACCGACCGTGGAAAAGGGCCCTACAAACCTTTCTTTTAAGAGAAAACTCATGACAACAACTTTCAGCGCCAAACCCGCTGAGGTCGTGCACGAGTGGTTTGTGATTGACGCGACCGACAAGGTCCTCGGACGAGTAGCCAGCGAAGTTGCTCTCCGTTTGCGCGGCAAACACAAGGCCATTTACACGCCTCACGTCGACACAGGTGACTTCATCGTCATCATCAATGCTGCCCAGCTCAAAGTCACTGGCACCAAAACGCTCGACAAAATTTACTACCGCCACTCGGGCTATCCCGGCGGTATCACTGCAACAAATTTCCGCGACATGCAAGCCAAACACCCTGGCCGCGCACTCGAGAAGGCTGTCAAGGGCATGCTGCCCAAGGGCCCACTCGGTTACGCCATGATCAAGAAACTCAAGGTGTATGGTGGCGCTGAGCACCCACACACCGCCCAACAGCCTAAAGTGCTGGAAATCTAAGGAGCCTTGAGATGATTGGTGAATGGAACAATGGCACAGGCCGTCGCAAATCAAGCGTCGCCCGCGTGTTTCTGAAAAAAGGCACTGGCAAGATCACAGTCAACGGCAAGGACATCCAAGCCTACTTTGGCCGTGAAACTTCGATCATGATTGCCAAGCAACCCCTAATGTTGACCAACCATGCCGAAACTTTCGACATCATGATCAACGTGCACGGCGGTGGCGAATCCGGTCAAGCCGGCGCATCGCGCCACGGCATCACCCGCGCCCTGATTGACTACGACGCCTCGCTCAAGCCTATGCTGAGCCAAGCCGGTTTTGTCACTCGTGACGCCCGTGAAGTTGAGCGTAAGAAAGTGGGTTTCCACTCAGCACGTCGCCGCAAGCAGTTCTCCAAGCGTTAATCCGCTTTTCTGCTTCTTCAAAAAGCCGCACCGGTTCGCCGTGGCGGCTTTTTGCATTTTTGGTTGGATGGAAAACCCATGAAACCAGTAGCGTTTCTCCCTGAGTAATCAGGTAATTCCCGACCAAGCCGCTATACTATTAGCCATTGACCCGGAGAAACACATGAGCGCTCTTGCAGAAAATATCCAGACTGAAATGCCTGCCCCTATTGTTTTTACAGACAGTGCGGCGGCCAAAGTGGCTGACTTGATCGCCGAAGAGGGCAATCCTGATTTGAAGCTGCGTGTTTTTGTTCAAGGCGGCGGTTGTTCTGGCTTCCAGTATGGTTTTACATTCGATGAAATCACCAACGAAGACGACACCACCATGAGCAAAAACGGCGTCTCCTTGTTGATTGATGCCATGAGCTACCAGTATCTGATTGGCGCTGAGATTGATTACAAAGAAGACCTGCAAGGCGCGCAGTTCGTGATCAAAAACCCGAATGCCACCAGCACTTGTGGCTGTGGATCTTCCTTTTCGACTTGATCTGATCCATGTGCAAGCAGGGCTTGCACACCATCAATGGGGGTAAATAGCCCCCAAAATACGGGCGCCTCTGGCGCCCGTAACGCTTGGCAAACTCGATGTCTCGCGTCGGATGGTTTTAAATGCCAACCAAGCAAATGCGGCAGCCTCAACCTGCAGAGGGGGCAGACCTTTTTTGTCACTGGGGGTGACCGTCAGCTGGGGCAGGTGCTGGGCCAGTCGGTCCATCAGGTTTTTGTTGAGTGCACCTCCGCCACACACAATCAAGGTTTTTGCCTCCAACGCGTAACGCTTCACATCGGCAGCACAGGTCAAGGCTGTGAACTCTGTCAGGGTAGATTGAACGTCATTCGCAGGCAGATTGCTGAAATTGATCAAGTGTCCAGCCAGCCATACGGGATTGAATAAATCGCGTCCGGTGCTCTTTGGGGGAGGTTTGAGAAGAAAAGGTTCTTCCAAAAATGCTTTTAACAAAGGGGCATTGACTTGTCCTGAGGCCGCCCATGCACCGTTGCGGTCAAATGGCTCTCCCGTATGGGTATCGCACCAAAAATCAATCAAGGCATTTCCGGGTCCGCAGTCCCAACCTGTAACCAAGTTGCCAGGTTTCAGCACGCTGAGGTTGGATATTCCGCCAATATTGAGCACCGCCACGGTCGTGTCGTCTTGGGCAAATACACCTTGGTGGAAAGCTGGAACCAGTGGTGCGCCTTGCCCTCCCGCAGCCAGGTCACGGCTGCGAAAGTCGGCGATTACATCAATCCCCGTGAGTTCAGCCAACAATGATGGATTGTTCAGTTGAAGCGTATAACCGACGGCAGCTTGTTTCTTGACCGGATCGCCATCAAAAGCCAGCGGTTGGTGGCGCACGGTTTGTCCATGGGCACCTATGGCGCATACATGGTTTGCATTCAGCCCACTGACCCGCAATAACTCATGCACCACTTGGGCGTAATACCGGGCAATCTGGTTACCAGCCAAAGCTGCGCGGTGCAGTTCGTCGGGGCCACTTTTGTTGAGATCCATCAAGCTGGCTTTGAAGGGGTCATCAAAAGGCACAAAGGCATGCGCTTTGACGACAAGTTTTCCCAGATCATCAATTTCTGCCAGTACACCATCGGCACCATCCAGAGAAGTGCCCGACATCAGGCCAATGAAATGGGCGGTCATTTTTATCGCGGAGAGGGGGTCTAACTGTGAGACGGTTGAGTTGAGGGGGAGAAGGTTGAAGCGTGAACCCAGCTCAATCATAAGAATCAAAAAAGGGCCTTGCGGCCCTTTTGATCACTGCACAGTGCCTTCTCGCATTTGAGTTGCAGCTTGGAGTTGGGATCTGGCTTGTTCAGCAGTTGTTTTAAACCGGTTCAAAGCAACAGGGCTAAGAGGCGTGCTTTGCGCTTGCTGAATGATTTTTTGAGGGTCAACGTGAGTACCATTCACCCGAAACTCGAAGTGCAAATGGGGTCCTGTGGACCAACCTGTGGAGCCCACTGCACCAATGGTTTGCCCCTTTTGGACAGATTGGCCTTTGCGCACTTGAATCTTGCTCAGGTGAGCATAAACCGTGGAGTGGTTGTTGCCATGACGAACGATCACGACATTGCCAAAGCCACCTTGAACACCCGCAAACTCAACAACACCATCGCCAACAGTTTGAGCGGGCGTGCCTGTTGGGGCAGCGTAGTCAACGCCCAAGTGCGCTTTCATGGTTTGGAATATGGGGTGCAGTCGCATGGCGAAGCCACTGGTCTTGCGCGAGAAAGCCACGGGAGAAGCGAGGTAGGCTCGGCTCAAACTCTTGCCGTCCATGCTGTAGTAATTGCCTTTTTGGCCTGGCTCCTGGTACCAAACAGCTTCGTAGGTTTTGTTGCCGTTGTTGAATTCGGCGGTCAAAACCCGACCGGTACGTAAAGGCTCACCATCGGCCTCAAGCACCTCATAAACCACAGAAAAGCTTGCGCCTTTGCGCAGCGTGCGGTGAAAGTCAATTTGATTGGAGAAAATTTCGGTGAGCTGAGTGACCACAGAATCCGGCAGTCGGGCTTCGTCTGCTGCGTCATAAAGGGAGCTGGCAACGGTTCCGCCCGTCATGCGGATGCCCGTAGTCATGGGCGATGTTTCTAGTGATGCTACTAATCCTTGGGCGGAACGTTTGATAACCAAGCGCTGGAAGAAGGTATCTGTTTCTTTATTCAACCAGCGAACGGTTAATTGCAGTAAACGTTGTTGAGCGTCTGATTCAGCAGTTACCGACCGGTTGCCCAGTCTGAGCGCTTGTTTCGCGAGGGGATTCTTGCGTAAAAAAGCCGCAGCATCCGTATCCACCAGTCCCAGGCGCCGCAACAAGCTTTCAGGGGTGTCCGATGAGCGCGTGCTGTCGGTACGCATGAGGCTCATTTTGATCAGGTCGAGGGACTGAGCCTGTTCTTGGAGGGCAGCGATCTGTAGGGGCTGTGTGACGGTGACAACAGGTTCGTTGGCAATGTCCGGTCCCAAATTGGCAATGGCAAAGGCACCGCCCCCCCCTGCCAGCAACAACGATGCAAGGCTCAGGCTGATTGTTTTGGGGTGTTGTTTAAGCCAACGGGCAGCCTGTTGCAGGGGCAAAGCCAGTTGCGGGTGTTGTCCGTCCAACCAAGCCAGAAGGCGCTGGGTGCCCATGAGCAATGCGCCCAGCACAGCAGTGCACAGGAACAGAAAACCCATCAATAAAGACACCAGTCGGGACTGGATTGAATGAAGAAATTGCATTAAATCGGACTGTTTCGCAGTTTTCATGGCTTTAGCCGTGAGTTGCTGCGATTGGAAAAGACAAGCCACCCCTAAAATAGGAGACTTCGAAAACGGGTCATTGTACCGGTCTATACCCATTTGACTTTAGAAAAAACCCTTATGAATCAAGCGCTTCTTGCAAAATTTCCGGTCACGGACCAAACCCGTAATGCTTTGGAAGTCACTTTAAGGGGCTGCGAGGAGCTGATTCCAAAGGAGGAGTGGCTGCAAAAATTGGCCAAATCAGAGGCTACGGGCGTCCCCCTGCGCATTAAATTGGGCCTTGACCCTACCGCACCGGATATCCACATTGGCCATACCGTGGTGCTCAACAAAATGCGTCAATTGCAGGATTTGGGTCATCAGGTGATCTTTTTGATTGGAGATTTCACCAGCCTGATCGGTGACCCCTCGGGTCGTAACAGCACTCGCCCCCCCTTGACGCCCGAGCAAATCAAGCTCAATGCGGAGACCTATTACAGACAAGCCAGTCTGGTGTTGGACCCCGCCAAGACGGAGATTCGTTACAACAGCGAATGGAGTTTGCCCTTGGGTTCCATGGGCATGATTGAGTTGGCTGCCAAGTACACCGTGGCCCGCATGATGGAGCGCAACGATTTTCATGACCGTTTTCATGCGGGTACCCCCATCAGCGTGCATGAATTTCTGTACCCCCTGATGCAAGGTTATGACTCGGTAGCCCTTAAATCGGACCTGGAGTTGGGCGGCACCGACCAAAAATTCAATTTGCTCATGGGTCGACACCTGCAGGCTGAATATGGACAAGAACAGCAATGTATCTTGACCATGCCCCTGTTGGAGGGCCTGGACGGTGTGGACAAAATGTCCAAATCCAAGAACAACTACATCGGCATTGCAGAAGACGCCAACAGCATGTTTGCCAAGGTTTTGAGCATTTCAGATGTACTGATGTGGCGCTGGTACACCTTGTTGTCCTTCAAGTCGATGGCCGAAATTGAAGCGCTCAAAAAAGAAGTTGAAGCGGGGCGCAATCCCAAAGACGCCAAAGTCATGCTGGCCAAAGAAATCACGGCCCGCTTTCACAGCCACGCAGCGGCCGATGCGGCAGAGCAAGACTTCATCAACCGCAGCAAGGGCGGCGTGCCCGACGATGTCCCTGAAATGGCCTTGACTGGCGCACCGATGGGCATAGGCGCACTGCTCAAAGCGACGGGTTTGGCCCCCTCCAGCACCGAAGCAGGGCGTTTGGTTGACGGTGGCGGCGTGCGCGTGGACTCCAGTGTCGTCAGCGACAAGGGGCTAAAAATAGAAGCGGGCACTTACATTGTTCAGGTCGGCAAGCGCAAGTTTGTCAAAGTCACGCTGAGTTGAAGTAACGAACAAGCGCCAGCTCTTCATCCAAGCCTCAGCCCCACCCCCTAAGCTGAAATCATGAAAAAATTGGACGCTTGGATGACGCCGACCCGCATGTTGTGGGCCTCTGTGGTGGTGGCCCTGGTCACCATTGGCCTGAAAACATGGGCTTGGTGGTTGACCGGTTCGGTGGGTTTGCTCTCAGATGCAATGGAGTCGCTGGTCAATTTAGCCAGTGCCATTTTTGGTTTGATGATGGTCACGGTGGCGGCCATGCCCGCTGATGATGCACATCCTTACGGTCACCACAAGGCCGAATATTTTTCATCCGGCTTCGAGGGCATTCTGATTGTGGTGGCCGCGCTGGGCATTATTTGGGCGGCCGGGCATCGCATTTTTACCCCCCAGCCGATTGAGCAAGTGGGTTTGGGGCTGGCTTTGTCGGTGGGCAGTTCGGCGCTGAACGGGTTTCTGGCCTGGCTCATGTTTCGTGCAGCCAAGCAGCACCGCTCGCTGGCGCTCGAGGCGGACGCCCGTCACTTGGTGACCGATGTCTGGACTTCTGCCGGGGTGGTCATTGGCATTGGTCTGGTCGGTGTGACGGGGTGGTTGTGGCTGGATGCCGTGGTCGCCATTGCTGTGGCCCTGAACATCCTAAAAGAAGGTGGACACCTGATCTGGATGTCATCGCAAGGTTTGATGGACGAAGCCCTGGAGCCCGAGGTGTTGTTGGAGGTTCAAAAAGTCTTGGACAGTTTTGCCCACCAAAGAGGCGAAACCGAAATTATCCGTTTTGATCACCTGAACACCCGCAAGGCCGGGCAGCGCCGCTTTGTGGATGTCCACATGCACATGCCTGCCAGTTGGACTTTGGGGCGGGCGGCAGCGTTGCGTGCCAGTGTGGAACAAGCCTTGATGAGCGAGGTGCCGGGTTTACGCGCCACCATTCAACTCTTGCCCAGCGACGTGGAGGCGCATTTTGACGATGCGCGGGATTTGAAATGATCGCGCTGCTGCAACGTGTCAGCGAAGCCAGTGTTCGGGTGGACGCTGAGGTCATCGGAAAAATTGACACCGGGCTGCTGGTCTTGTTGTGCGCCGAAAAGGGCGATACCGAAGCGGTCGCAGACAAGATGCTGGCCAAAATCCTCAAATTGCGCATCTTCAGTGATGACGCAGGCAAGATGAACCGAAGCCTGCAAGATGTGGGCGGCGGTTTGTTGGTAGTCAGCCAGTTCACGCTGGCCGCGGATGTGGCAGGGGGCAATCGCCCCAGCTTCACCCAGGCCGCCGTGCCTGCGGAGGGGCGTCGTTTGTATGAATTTTTTGTGGCGCAGGCTAAAAAAGTGCATCCGGTGGTGCAAACCGGGCGCTTTGCGGCCGACATGAAGGTCGCGCTGGTCAACGATGGGCCGGTCACGATCCCGCTGCGCATGTCTGCTTAAATTGGGGTTGGGGTGTCCAACGATAATCCCCGCATGACTGCAAACTCTCCTGCTGCGACCTCTGCTCGCTTCGACCAGCTCCTGCTGACCCCCGCCACCCTTCAAAACCTGGAACAGCTGGGGTACACCCAAATGACCCCGATACAAGCCGCCAGTTTGCCGCTGACGCTGGCCGGGCAAGATCTGATCGCCCAAGCCAGTACCGGCAGTGGCAAAACCGCCGCTTTCGGCCTGCCCCTGATCGAGCGCTTGCAAAGCGCTGGTTCACCCAGCACCGCTATTCAGGCCGTGATCTTGTGCCCCACCCGTGAGCTGGCTGACCAGGTGACGCAAGAAATTCGCCGTTTGGCACGCGCACGCCAAAACGTCAAAGTGGTCACCCTGTGCGGTGGTGTGGCACTGCGTGGGCAGACCCTCAGCCTAGAGCATGGTGCTGATGTGGTGGTGGGTACGCCCGGCCGCATTCTGGACCATCTGGAGCGAGGCTCACTCAGTCTGGTAGGCGTGAACACGTTGGTGTTGGATGAAGCCGACCGCATGCTCGACATGGGCTTTTTTGATGACATTGCCAAGGTGGTGCGTCAATGTGCCAAAGACCGTCAAACTTTGTTGTTTTCGGCCACCTACCCTGAGGGAATCGCCAAGCTGGCGGCCCAGTTCATGCGCGCACCGCAAACGGTCAAAGTCGAGGCGCAGCACAGTGCCCACAAGATTCATCAAATCTTTTACGAAGTGAGTGAAAACCAGCGCTTGGACGCCGTGTCCCGGTTGTTGGCGCATTTCCGGCCAGAGCGCACGCTGGCGTTTTGCAATACCAAGCAGCAGTGCCGTGACTTGGTCGCCGTGTTGCAAGCCCAGGGCTACAGTGCGTTGGCGCTGTTTGGCGAGTTGGAGCAGCGGGAGCGCGACCAGGTGTTGGTGCAGTTTTCCAACCGCAGTTGCTCGGTGTTGGTGGCCACCGATGTGGCCTCGCGCGGGCTGGATGTAGAGGGTCTGGAAGCCGTGATCAATGTGGATGTGACGCCTGACCCAGAAATCCATATCCACCGCATTGGTCGTACCGGCCGGGGCGACGCCGAAGGGTTGGCCCTCACCTTGGCCAGCATGGACGAAATGGGATCGGTCGGCAAGATCGAGCTGATGCAAGGCCGTGAGTCAACTTGGGCGCCCGTTGCAGGCTTGACCCCAGCCGCTGGCGGCCTGTTGCAACCCCCCATGCGTACCCTGCAAATAGTGGGCGGGCGCAAGGAAAAAATACGCGCCGGTGACGTGATGGGCGCATTGGCCGGGGAGTGCGGGCT
>CAMDXR010000093.1 GCA_945877725.1 Limnohabitans sp. Rim8 | reverse complement strand
GATTTGGTGGCTTATGCCAAAGTTAACCCAGCAAAACTGAACTTTGGTTCGGGGGGCAACGGCAGTGCAGGCCATTTAGCGGGCGAAATGTTCAAGCGCGCCGCAGGCATTTTTGCGGTGCACATTCCCTACAACGGAGGCAACCCGGCGCAACTGGCCTTGTTGTCGGGCCAGGTGGACTTCAACTTCGACAATCTGGCCACCGCAGCGGCCAACATCAAATCAGGCCGACTCAAAGCGCTGGCGGTGACCACCGCCAAACGCAACAGCGCCCTGCCCGACATCCCCAGCATGAGCGAGACGCTGAAGGACTTTGAAATCGACACCTGGTGGGGCTTGGTGGCACCCGCCGCCACACCCCGCGATGTGGTGGACAAGCTGAACAAAGCATTTGTCACGGCACTTCAAGCCCCCGAAACACAAGCACGCTTTGCGCAGTTGCTGGCCGAGCCCGTGGGCAATTCGTCTGAGCAATTTGGCGCTTTCATGAAGCGCGAGTTGGCCCGTTATGAAGCCGTGGTCAAGGCCAGCGGCGCAAGGGTGGACTGACACAGTCGCCAGGCAACCATTCGCGAGCAGGGGCTCGCTCCCACAAAGATAACGGCACTCAGCCTTTTCACTGTGGAATCTTTGCCCTGCCCCTGTAGGACTTTTGCCCTGCCCCTGTAGGAGGCTGCCCCTGCGGCCGAATGTCAAAACTGGCGATGACCCCTAGTCCAATCATCACTCGCCCAAATAAGCGGCACGCACCTTGGGGTCTTGCAACATGTCTTTGCCGATGCCGGTCATGGTGATCAGGCCCGAGTCCATGACGTAACCCCGGTCGGAAATGGCCAAAGCCCGGCTGGCGTTTTGCTCTACCAGCAACACGGTCACGCCTTGGGCATAAACATCGCGCACCACCTCAAAGATTTTGTCCACCATGATGGGCGACAAGCCCATGGAGGGTTCGTCCAGCAACAACACCTTGGGGCGACTCATCAGGGCGCGGCCCATGGCCAACATTTGCTGCTCGCCTCCGGACATGGTGCCGGCCAACTGGTCTTTGCGTTCGCGCAGACGCGGGAAGATGGTGAACATCTTCTCGATGTCGTCGGCAATGCCCGCCGTATCCGAGCGGATGTAAGCGCCCATTTGCAGGTTTTCAGTGATGGTCATGCGGGTGAACACGCCACGGCCTTCGGGCACCATGGCCAGGCCTTGCTTGACCAAGTCCCAGGGGCCTTGCCCTTTGATGCTTTTGCCCAAGTACTCGATGTCTCCGGCTTGCAAAGACAAGGTGCCGGTGATGGCTTTCATGGTGGTGGTTTTACCGGCACCGTTGGATCCGATCAGGGACACCAATTCACCGTCGTGCACTTCCAGACTGACGCCCTTGACGGCCTGAATGCCGCCGTAACCCACTTGCAGGTCTTTGACTTTTAAAAGGATGTCGGTCATTTCAGTGTCCTCCCGTGCCCAGATAGGCTTCAATCACTTTTTCGTTCTTTTGCACATCGGCAGGCGTGCCCTCGGCGATTTGTTTGCCGTAGTCGAGCACGGTGACACGGTCACACAATCCCATGACCAGTTTCACATCGTGTTCGATCAACAAAATGGTCCGGTTGTCCCGGCGGATCTGGTCAATCAGTTCGCGCAGTTGCAATTTTTCGGTCGCGTTCATGCCAGCGGCGGGTTCGTCCAGGGCAATGAGTTGGGGATCTGTGGCCAAGGCACGGGCAATTTCCAAACGGCGTTGATCGCCATAAGACAAGGTACGGGCTTTGTAGTCGGCATATTTACCGATGCCCACGTAGTCAAGGAGTTCTTGGGCACGCTGGGCAATGGCAGCTTCTTCGGCCTTGAAACTGGGGGTGCGAAAAATGGCCCCTATCAAACCCGAATGGGTGCGCACATGGCGGCCCACCATCACGTTTTCGAGGGCCGTCATTTCGGCAAACAAGCGAATGTTCTGAAAGGTGCGGGCAATACCGGCCTTGGCCACCTCGTGCACCGCCGTGGGTTGGTAGGGCTTGCCCGCCAACTCGAAGCTGCCGCTGTCTGGGGTGTAGAGGCCCGTGATCACGTTGAAAAACGTGGTTTTACCGGCCCCGTTGGGCCCGATCAGGCCATAGACCTGGCCCCGCTGAATGGTGATACCGACGTCGGACAGCGCTTGCAAGCCGCCAAATCGTTTGGAAATACCCGAGACGTTGAGAACAGTGTCTTGATTGGCTGTTGGATTCATGTTCTGCTCCTTCATTTCGACTTGAGCGATTTGCCATGCTCAGGCGAGGGCCACAGCCCGCGAGGACGCATCAACATGATCACGATCATGGCCAAGGCCACCAACAACTGCCGCATGATGGACGCATCCAGGCGACCCCCCGTGAGTTCTTGCAAGGGCCCGGCCACGTAGCGCAGTACTTCGGGCAAGGCGGACAACAAAATGGCCCCCAAAATAACGCCAGGCAAATAACCCAGGCCCCCCAGCACCACCATGGCAATGATCATGACCGACTCCATCAGGCTGAAGGATTCGGGCGAGATGAAGCCCTGGAAACCTGCAAACATGGCGCCAGAAACGCCACCAAAGGTTGCGCCCATGCCAAAAGCCAGCAATTTCAGGTTGCGGGTGTTCAAGCCCATGGCTTTGGCCGCGATTTCGTCTTCGCGAATCGCCATCCAAGCGCGTCCGATGCGGGACATCTCCAAGCGATAGGAGATCAAAATGGTGACCAGCACCAGGCTCAGGAACAGGTAGTAGTAGAGCGAGACCGAGGCGATTTCAAAGTCGCCGATGACCAATTTTTTGCCCAGATTGATACCAAAAATAGAAATCGGGTCAATCTGGTCCAAGCCTTTGGGGCCGTTGGTGATGTTGACGGGATGGTCCAGGTTGTTCATGAACACACGGATGATTTCGCCAAAACCCAAGGTCACGATGGCCAGATAGTCGCCCCGCAACTTGAGCGTGGGCGCCCCCAGCAACATGCCAAACAAACCTGCCAACCCGGCCCCCACGGGCACGATCAGCCAAATGGGCATGTGCATGCCCTCTGGGAACATGGTGGCCAAAGATGCAAAGGTATTGGTCAGGTGGGGCGATGACAGCAGGCCATACATGTAGGCCCCCACCGCAAAGAAGGCCACATAACCCAGGTCGAGCAAACCGGCGTAGCCGACCACAATGTTCAGGCCAATCGCCAACAGGATGTAGAGCAAGGCCATGTCGGCAATGCGTACCCAAGCGTTGCCGAAAATCTGCAGCACCAGGGGCAATGCGATCAGTGCGGCACCGATCAGCACATATTGAAGTGTTTTGTTGTTTTTCATGACAGAAGTCCCTTTCATCAAGCCCGGTCTGCCACGCGTTCACCCATCAGGCCCGAGGGGCGCAGGGTCAACACAATGATCAACACGATGAAGGCAAAAATATCGGTGTAATGGCTGCCCAATACACCGCCCGTCAGGTGGCCGATGTAGCCCGAGGCAATGGCCTCAATCAGGCCCAGCAAGATACCCCCCACCACAGCGCCCGACAAATTGCCGATGCCACCGAACACAGCGGCCGTGAAGGCTTTGAGCCCGGGCAAAAAGCCCATGGCGTGTTGCGCCGTGCCGTAGTTGGATGCGTACATCACGCCGGCAATGGCCGCCAAAATGGCACCAATCACAAAGGTGGCCGAAATCACCATGTCGGGCTTCACACCCATCAAACCTGCCACACGGGGGTTTTCAGCGGTGGCGCGCATGGCGCGGCCCAGGCGGGTGTAATTGACCAGCCACATCAGAATGGCCAATGAAACCGCCGTCACACCCAAAATCATGATTTGCGTGGGCGTGATCACCACCCCACCCATGTTGATGGGCGTGCTGGACAGCAACGTGGGGTAAGCCTTGTAGTTGGGCTTCCAGATGATCATGGCCAAGGTCTGCAGCAAGATGCTCATGCCGATCGCGGTGATCAGGGGCGCTAATTTGGGGCTGTTGCGCAAGGGCCGGTAGGCGATTTTTTCAATCGTGAAGTTCAACACCACCGCCACCACACAGGCAATCAGGGTGGCCAGGATCAGGATGATCCAACCCGGTGCGCCGGGCATGGCATCTTTCATCATGCCAATGGCGGACCAACTCGTCAGAGCACCCACCATGAGCACTTCGCCGTGCGCAAAATTGATTAAATTGATAATGCCGTACACCATGGTGTAGCCCAAGGCCACCAAGGCGTACATGCTGCCCATGACCAGGCCGTTGATGACCTGCTGCAGAAATACATCCATAAATTTCTCCGTGGTTTGACCCGCGCTTAACGGGTCTTAGCTTCGGTTGTTGTTGTTATCAAATCAAGAACCACCTTTTGGGTGAGTCCTGACAACTAGCAAAAACCCCGCCAGATCAACACAACACCGGGCGGGGTGGCGGGATTGTAGTGAAAGAAAGTTAGGCGTCAGTATTCATTCCGGTCAGGACTTACCCTGTGGCTGAATTTTTCTTTCGCAGTTCTGTCAATTTGTCTGCAATTTTGATTTCCAAACCTCTAAGAACGGGCCTGTAAAAGTGAGGATCAGCCATGCCATCGGGCAAGTAGCGCTCGCCTGCGGCAAAGCCATCTTCTTCATCGTGGGCATAGCGGTAGCCCTTCCCGTAGTCAAGGTCTTTCATCAACTGGGTCGGCGCGTTGCGCAAATGCATGGGCACGGGTCGGGTGCCGTCTTTTTTGACAAAAGCCTTGGCTTCGTTAAAGGCTTTGTAGGCGGCGTTCGATTTAGGGGCCATGGCCAGATAAATGACACATTGCGCCAGCGTCAATTCGCCCTCGGGACTGCCCAAGCGTTCATAGACATCGGCGGCATCCAAAGCCATGCGCAACGCGCGTGGGTCGGCCAGCCCGATGTCTTCACTGGCCATGCGTATCAATCGCCGGGCCATATATCGGGGGTCCGCACCGCCATCGAGCATGCGCACAAACCAATACAGTGCGGCATCGGGGTCAGACCCCCTGACGGATTTGTGCAGTGCGCTGATGGTGTCGTAAAACTGTTCGCCGCCTTTGTCATAACGGCGCATGCGCTCGCCCAAAACACGCATCAGCCAAGCATCGGTGACCGGGTCAATGCCCTCTTGCTTGGCCGCCATCGACAAGGTCTCTAGGGTGTTAAGCAAGCGCCGTGCATCGCCATCGGCATATGCCAGCAAACGGCTCAGCGCCTGCGCCTCAATGCTGGGGATAGCGTTTATGGCCTGCGCCCGCAGCACGATGTTTTGCAAATCGCCCTCCGACAAGGGCTGCAACACATACACCGCCGCCCGCGACAACAGCGCTGAATTGACCTCGAAAGAGGGGTTTTCGGTGGTGGCACCAATAAAGGTCAATAACCCACTTTCTACGTGCGGCAAAAACGCATCTTGCTGGCTTTTGTTGAAGCGGTGCACTTCGTCCACAAACATGATGGTGCGCTGGGGGTGCAAACCGGTTCGCGCCAGTTCGGCTTTTTCGACCGCCTCGCGTATGTCCTTGACGCCTCCCAGCACCGCGCTGATGCTGAGAAATTGGGCATCAAAGGCATCGGCCATCAAGCGGGCAATGGTGGTTTTGCCCACCCCTGGTGGGCCCCACAAAATGCAACTGTGCGGTTGACCTGACTCAAATGCCAGACGCAAGGCCATGCCTTCACCCAGCAAGTGCTGCTGGCCAATCACCTCGCCCAGATGCCTTGGCCGCAAACGCTCAGCCAGCGGGGCTTGGGTCGACAAATTGGCAGCTTTCATACCTGAGCCCTGCGCCTGTTCAAGGCTTGATGACGTCTGCCCCCGCAGGCGTCTTGAACACAAATGTGCTGCCAGACAACACCGGGTTGAGCTCGAAAGCGGAAAAGGTCAACACCGAACGTTGGCCCAAGCTGTCTTGCACATCCAGCACCGCCAACTCCGGCCCAGCCGCAACCCGTCGCAAGCCCACCATCACCGAGCGAATTTGGCCATCGGCGACCAGAGGCGTGGCACGCACCCATTGCAAGCCCTCGCGATCGGGTTCAGCCGCAAATTGAAAGTCGGCTTTCAAAGCCTGCAAATCGGCCGCAGAGGTCAGCAGGGCTGCGGGTGTCGAGCTCAAGACTTCGGTTTGCTTGCGCGCCGTGACCTGGTTCAACTCCACATCGTGTAACCACAAAGTCTGACCATCGGCCAACAAGGTTTGTTCAAAGGGTTTGCGGTAAGTAAAGCGGAACTTGCCTGGCCGCTGAAACTCAAAACTGCCACTGGATGTTTTGACGCGTGGCACCTGCCCTGCTTTGCTGGGCGAAGTCACCACTTGGCTGAACTGGGCGCGCCCGCTGCGCGCTTGCTTCAAAAATTGCCCAAGCGACTCCAAGCCATCCGCTTGAACTGGCAGGGACAAGGTCAAGGTCAAACCCAGCGCCGCCCAAATCGGCACACCCCTGAGCCAGCAGGTCAAAGCGCTGCGGCGCTGCCGAAAAATTGAATTCATCTGATTTATTCTGCCCTGGCGGGCACCAAAATTTCACGCTGTCCGCTGCCACTCATGCTGCTGACCAGCCCAGCTTTTTCCATGTCTTCGACCAAGCGTGCCGCTCGGTTGTAGCCAATTTTCAGGTGCCGCTGGACCAAAGAAATGCTGGCCTTGCGGTTTTTCAGGACCACCTCGACCGCTTGGTCGTACATGGGGTCTTTTTCGCCGTTGTCGCCCTCACCCAGCATGCCCCCATCGTCGTCTACCGTGCCGCCTTCCAGCACGCCCTCGATGTAATCCGGCTCGCCTTGGCTCTTGAGGTAGTTGACCACGCGGTGCACCTCTTCGTCACTGACAAATGCACCGTGCACGCGAATCGGGAAGCCCGTGCCCGAGGGCATGTACAGCATGTCGCCCATGCCCAATAAGGCTTCGGCACCCATTTGGTCAAGGATGGTGCGGCTGTCGATCTTGCTCGACACTTGAAAGGCAATGCGGGTCGGAATGTTGGCTTTGATCAAGCCGGTGATCACGTCCACACTGGGCCTTTGGGTGGCCAAAATCAGGTGAATACCGGCTGCCCGGGCTTTTTGCGCGAGCCGGGCAATCAGTTCTTCGATCTTCTTGCCCACCACCATCATCAGGTCGGCCAACTCGTCAATGACCACCACAATGTGCGGCAAGCGCTTCAGCGGTTCCGGATCGTCTGGGGTCAGGCTGAAGGGGTTGTAGATGAACTCTTCGCGGGCCGTGGCTTCGTCAATTTTGACGTTGTAGCCCGCTAGGTTGCGCACGCCCATTTTGCTCATCAATTTGTAGCGCTTTTCCATCTCGGCCACACACCAGTTCAGCCCATGCGCAGCTTGGCGCATGTCGGTCACCACCGGGGCCAGCAAATGGGGAATGCCCTCATAAACCGACATTTCCAACATCTTGGGGTCAATCATCAACAAGCGCACATCCCGCGCCTCGGCTTTGTAGAGCAGCGACAAAATCATGGCGTTGATGCCCACCGACTTGCCCGAACCCGTGGTACCCGCCACCAAAACGTGGGGCATTTTGGCCAGATCGGCCACCACCGGGTTGCCAATAATGTCCTTGCCCAAGCCCATGGTGAGCATGGATTTGGCTTCGTTGTAGACCTGCGATCCCAAGATTTCGCTTAACTTGATGGACTGCCGCTTGGCATTGGGCAGCTCCAGCGCCATGATGTTTTTGCCCGGTATGGTCTCAATCACCCGAATGGACACCAGACTGAGCGAACGCGCCAAGTCCTTGGCCAGGTTGACCACCTGCGAACCTTTGACGCCGGTGGCAGGCTCGATCTCGTAACGGGTGATCACCGGGCCTGGCGCCGCAGCCACGACGCGCACCTCGACACCAAAATCCTTGAGCTTTTTCTCGATCAGGCGGCTGGTCATCTCCAGGGTCTCTGGGGACACTGTTTCTTGCTTGGCCGACAAACTGTCCAACAAATCCACCTGGGGCAATTTGCTGTCGGGCAGCTCTGTGAACAGAGGTTTTTGGCGCTCTTTGACCACACGGTCGCTGCGCGGCACATTGGTAACACCGGGTTCAATCACCATCGGTGTAGGCAGGGGGGCAGGGACAGGTATGGGCTCCAAGTCGAGTTGTCCCTCTGGCGCGGGGGCCAGCGTGGACAGGTCCCATTGCGGTTCAATGGCTTGCAAGGGCATGGCTTGCTGGCGTTCTCGCAAGGCCTTTTGGCCCAGAGCCAAATCTTCTTGAATTTCACGCTTTTCTTGGCGGGACTGAATCAAACCGTCAATTCGTGCGCCCAAAGTCTCGGCCAATTGCCCCCAAGAAAATCGAAACACCATGGCAGCGCCCACAAGCACCAGCACGAAACACGCCAATGTGGCCCCCGTAAAACCCAGCCAGCGAGCGCTGATGCCGCCCACCACGTAACCGATAACGCCGCCGCTGTCGCCCGGCAACTGCGCTTCCAGACGGTACAAACGCGACCATTCAAGGCTGGCACTGGCAGCCACCAAGATGCACAGCCCCAGCCAAAAGACCCAACGGCTTTGTTGCCAGTGCGGCACAGAGGATGCATTGCTTTCCATATTGGGGCCACGCATCCAGCGGGCCAAACCCACCAGCCAAGCACGCCCAGCCGCAGCCAGGCACCACCACACCGAATAGCCCATCACAAAATACGCCAAATCGGACAGCCACGCACCTGCCCGGCCCACCCAATTGCGCACCTCCGGGCCACTGCCAGAGGTCGACCACGCCGGATCGGTGGGGTGATAACTCAGCAAAGCCAAAAGACACAGCAAAAGCAGCGCCCCCCCTAACAGCAAAATAATTTCTTGCGCAAAACGCGCCCAGAACGTTGGCGGCTCTTCAAGCTCCTTGGCTGGGGCCGTTGGGTTGGTCAGTGTGTGCAGTGAATAGGTCATAAATTAAGGCGCAAGCTTACCCGATCAGAGGGGCTTTAAAACAGCAAAAGACTGGGCGGAAACCCTCTCGGTTCGCTGCCTTTGGCGGTTTCTTACAATCAAGCCCATGGGTGCTTCGCATCCTTTTATATTTTCATCCTGCCGATTAACACGATTGCCATTCATGTCTGACACCCACAAACACGCCAAAGTCCTGATTCTTGGCTCCGGCCCTGCCGGTTACTCCGCCGCAGTTTATGCGGCCCGCGCCAACCTGAAACCCCTGCTGATCACCGGGATGGCACAAGGCGGCCAACTCATGACCACGACCGAGGTCGACAACTGGCCAGCCGATGTGCACGGCGTGCAAGGCCCTGAGTTGATGCAGCGTTTTCAAGAGCATGCCGAGCGATTCAATACCGAAATTGTGTTTGATCACATCCATACCGTCAAACTCGAAAAACGCCCCTTTACCCTGATCGGGGACAGCGGAACCTACACATGCGACTCGCTGATCATTGCCACCGGGGCGTCGGCCAAATACCTGGGCCTGCCCTCGGAAACCGCCTTCATGGGCCGTGGCGTGAGCGGCTGCGCCACCTGCGACGGGTTTTTCTACCGTGAACAACTGTGCTGCGTGGTCGGTGGCGGCAACACCGCCGTCGAAGAAGCCTTGTATTTGTCCAACATCGCCAGCAAGGTCTATTTGATCCACCGCCGGGACAAATTCAAGGCCGAACCCATCTTGGTGGACAAATTGATGGACAAGGTTGCGGCAGGCAAGATCGTGCTCAAAACCTTTCAAACCCTGGAAGAAGTGTTGGGCGATGCCTCTGGCGTGACGGGCGTTCGCCTAAAAAGCACGAAAGATGGCAGCTTAGAAGATGTCGAACTCAAGGGTTGTTTTATTGCCATTGGCCACGCCCCCAATACCGAAATTTTCCAGGG
>CAMDXR010000092.1 GCA_945877725.1 Limnohabitans sp. Rim8 | reverse complement strand
TTGACGATGAACAAGTCGGTCAGGCCATCGTTGTTGGCATCGGCAAATTGCGCATGCCAGGCAGTGCTGGGGTGAATGTCACCGCCCACATAGGGGCGGTGTGCCGTGATGCCACGTTTGTACGCTTGGTCAAAATAGGTTGGCCGCTTGGCAGGGCTTGTCCCGGCGCTTCCACTTGCGCCACTTGCACCATTCAATCCGCTTGCATCGCCCTCCAATTTTTGGAGTTTGTTGTCGGCCATGCTGGTCAAAAAGTAGTCGGGAAACCCATCACCATCCACGTCGTGGCTGGCGATGCCCATGCCCCAAATTTGCAGGCGTTTCCAGCCTTCAGCTTCGGTGTAGGCCTGAGCAGGTTTGCCGGAGTCGAGCCTCCAGAGTTGTTCTTGCCCGCCTTTGTAATATTCGCGGTCATTGCTGACGCGCAAGCTGGCTTGGCCGGAGCGGTTCCAGTCAGAAAACAGCATGCTCAGCGCGCAGTAGCCGGGTGTCAGTGATTCAGCTTCGGCAAATTTCTTGCCCGTAGCATCTGGCCGCATGAGCATGGCCGGGGTGCATGTGCCCCAGGGGAAATCGGGCCGCCCACGGTCGTAATAACTGCCAATGGCCAAGGTGGGCCAAGCTTGATTTTTTTCCCAGGTAGCCGAAAAGGCCGTATGCCAATCGTTGTTGTTACTGATGTTCCATGCGGCGTTGGCGCGTTCAAACTTGCACTGGCCAAGCCCCCTGAAGACCTCGATCTCGCCTACCCGCAACACCACCAAATCGGGGTTGCCGTCGCCATCAATGTCCAACGGGTATGCACCGTTGGCGTTGATCAACTCCAGGCCCGAGCGCTCTTCTTTGAGCTTCAAGGCCCCGCCACGGGGGCTGACGTTGCGGTAAAACTTGGCTCTGTTGACGCCTGCCGTGACATAAATTTCGGGCAAGCCGTCGCGGTCGCAATCGAACACGGCCACACCGCCGCCCACCATGAACTCGTCTTGTCCCTCAAACCGAACTTGTAAACCTGCGGTGTCGGTTTCCTCGATGAACTTGGGCAGGGATGGCGGTGCGTTTTCGCTGGCCACCGCCGACACCAGAACGCCCACAAGCGAGAGCGATAAAAGGGGCGCTATCAGTCGCCAGGCTTGGGTTTGAAACCGTTTCACTTTGGTTTTTCCATGAGCGGATTCGCCTTGTCAGCGCCTCCGGTTTTTTACAAATAGGAGTCGACTTTGACCCAGGCCCCGGTTTTCTCAGACTCGAACAAGGCGTCCAACACGCGCATGTTCAAAATCGCGTCTTCCACGCCATAAGGCAGTGCGGTTTGGCCCAAAGCGGCAAGCGACAAGGCATCGACTTCTAGCGTGTACTGGTCGCAAGCGGGTATGGTTTCTTCGGTGACCGAGCTGCCATCCAGTGACGAACCGTCGTCGGTCAAGATTTTGGTGCTGCCGCCCAAAGGCGAGTTAAAGGGAATCTGCACTTCTATGCGTTTTTGTGTGCCACAAATCTGCACCCTTTGGTAGGGCACGGACTGGGTGGACACCGTGAAGTCCATGCGCCGCCCGCCCCCAAAATCCAACAATGCGCTGACAGCGCGGTCGGTCTTGAACTCGGGGTCGCGGTCAAACAAGGCCATGACCCGCAGGGGTTCGGCCCCCCACAAAAAACGAGCGATGACCACCGGATAGCAACCAATGTCATAAAGCGATCCGCCCCCGATGTCCAGTTGGTTGCGGATGTTGTCGCTTTCTCGGTTGAAGTAAGAGAAAAATGCCTGCAACAACCGCACATCGCCCAGCGCACCCGACTGAACCCGCTCGCGCACCGCCAGCCATTGGGGGTGAAAGCGCACCATGAAGGCCTCCATGATGTGCACTTTGCCCGAAAAATCGCGCAATTGCGCCGCCTCGCTGGAGGTCAGGGCAATGGGTTTTTCGCACAACACATGCTTGCCTGCCCGCGCTGCGGCCAGCGTCATGGGCACATGTTCATGGTTGGGCAGGGGGTTATAGATGACATCGATTTCAGGGTCGGCCAACAAGGCTTCGTAGCTGCCGTAGGCTTTGGGAATACCGAGTTGCTTTGCCAGTTGTTCGGCCTTGTCAAGCGAACGGGAAGCGATGGCGCGCACCTCGCAGTGCTCACTTTTGAACATCGCAGGAATGACTTTTTCCCAACCGATTTTGGCCGTGCCCAGCACGCCCCAAACTGCTTTTTTCATGTGTGTCCTTAGGTCAAACTCAAATAAACGAGTTCAAGAGGTTTTCGATGTGTTCTTGCCGACCCGACACGGGGCGTGCATCGAGGTTGCGGTCCAGCACGCGTTGTGCCACTGCATCCAGGCCCATCCGGCCCTCCATGACCTCGCGGCCAAAGTCTTGGCCCCAACCGGCATAACGGGTTTGGGTTATTTGGGCCAGACGACCGTCTTGCATCATGGCGTCGGCAATCAGCAGGGCGCGGGCCGAGACATCCATGCCGCCGATGTGGCCATGAAAAAGGTCTTCGGGGTCAATCGATTGACGCCGCACTTTGCTGTCAAAGTTGAGCCCGCCTGTGGTGAACCCGCCCCCCTGCAAGATCAGGTACATGGCCAGTGCGGTTTCAGGAATGTTGTTGGGGAATTGGTCGGTGTCCCACTGACATTGCATGTCGCCCCGGTTCATATCGACGGATCCGAAGATGCCCAAGTCGATGGCGGTGGCGATTTCGTGCTCGAAACTGTGCCCTGCCAAGGTGGCGTGGTTGGCCTCGATGTTGACCTTGATCTCTTTTTCGAGCCCATGTTTTTGCAAAAACCCGAAAACCGTGGCGGTGTCAAAGTCGTATTGGTGTTTGCTGGGTTCGCGTGGCTTGGGTTCAAGTAGCAGCGTGCCCTTGAATCCAATCTTGTGTTTGTACTCCACCACCATTTGCAAAAAGCGCCCCATTTGCTCAAGTTCTTGGCCCATGCGGGTATTCAGCAAGCTTTCGTAACCTTCACGGCCACCCCACAGCACGTAGTTCTCGCCACCCAGCTTCAAGGTGGCGTCCATGGCCTCTTTGACTTGCAATGCCCCCATGGCAAAAATTTCGGGGTCGGGGTTGGTGGCAGCTCCGGCCATGAAACGGCGGTGACTGAACAAGTTGGCCGTGCCCCACAACAGTTTCATGCCGGTTTCTTGTTGCTTTTGGCCCAGCACATCGACCATGGCGCGCAAGTTGTTCACGCTCTCGCGCGGTGTGCTGCCCTCGGGGGCCACATCGCGGTCGTGAAAACAATAAAACGGTGCGCCCAGTTTTTGGAAAAACTCAAATGCGGTGTCGGCCTTGACGCGGGCAGCCGCCATGGGGTCGGGCATGGCGTGCCAAGGGCGCTCAAAGGTGTCGCCGCCAAAAGGGTCGATCCCGTTCCAGCAGAAGCTGTGCCAGTAGCACACGGCAAAACGCAAATGCTCGGCCATGCGCTTGCCCGCCACCAAACGGTCTTTGTCGTACCACTTGAAAGCCAGGGGGTTTTTGGAGTCCTGGCCTTCGTATTGAACGGGGGAAATGGCGTGAAAGTAAGAGCTCATAGGTATTGAGTTGCTAGGGTTGTTAATTGGGAATACAAAAATTCAGATCACGCTTCGCACCGTTTGAAGTGCGGCATATAAGGCTTTAAAGCGGGCATAACGGGGCAGCAACATGGCTCGCTCTGCGTCATTGGGGTGGTAACTTTGCGCCACGGCGGGTTGCACGCACACATCGGCCAGCGTGCCACCGTGCGCCATCCAGGCCAAGCGAGCGGCACCCAAGGCACCGCCAGCCGTGGACTCTTGGTGCGTCACGATTTCAACATTCAGGGCCGAGGCCAGTTGCTGCGCCCACATGGCGCTGCGCGCACCACCGCCCACCAAAGACAAACGACGGACTTCACTGTCCCCTTGTCGCAGGGCAGCCAAACCATCGAGCAAACCAAAAGTAACACCCTCGAACACCGAATAAGCCATGGTGGCTTGCGAGGTGCCGTGACCGATGCCGTGAAAACTTGCCCTTAAGTTCGCTTGGTTGTGCGGTGTGCGTTCACCGCCCAAATAAGGCAAGAACAGGGGCGCTGCAGCGCGATCGTCGGCATGCAATTGACTGGCTCGGTTTTCGAGTTCACTTTCTGAGGCTGCGCCCAGACTGTGTTTGGCCCATTGCAGGCAACTGGCTGCCGACAGCATGACGCTCATCTGATGCCACTGCCCGGGCACAGCATGGCAAAAAGCGTGGGTGGCACTGGCCACTTGGGGTGCAAACCGGGGGCTGACCAAAAACACCACGCCACTGGTGCCCAAAGACAAAAAGCCGTCACCTGCCTGCACTGCACCCATGCCGACCGCACTCGAGGCGTTGTCGCCCGCCCCGCCCGCAACAGTCAGGCCTGCTGGCAGCCCCAGATCGGTGGCCACGTAGGGCAGGATTCGCCCTGCGGGGGCATTGCCTTCTACCAGTTGGGGCATGTGCGACAGATCGAGCCCGGATAATTTCAGCAAGTCAGGCGACCAAGTCCGTTGGGCCACATCCAGCCATCCGGTCCCGCTGGCATCGGACACATCGGTGATGTGTTCGCCCGTCAGCATCAGGCGTATGTAATCTTTGGGCAACAGCACTTTGACCACTTGGTCAAACACTTCGGGTTCGTGTCGGGCCACCCAACGCAACTTGGGGGCTGTGAAACCCGGCATGATCAGACTGCCCGCCAACGCTGCGGCTTGGGGCATTTCAGCCATCATTTGTTCGCACTCCCGGGTGCTGCGTGTGTCGTTCCACAAAATGGCCGGGCGTAAGACGCGGTTGCTTTTGTCGAGCAAAACTGCCCCGTGCATCTGGCCTGACAGCCCGATTGCTTTGACCGATTTGAATTCAGTCGGGTGCAAGTGCCTGAGTTGCCTGAGTGCTGTGCAGGTGGCCGCCCACCAACTGTAGGGATCTTGTTCACTGTGTCCCGGATGGGGCCTTGACACTTCCAATGGCGCCCCGGCCAAAGCCAAGACCTTGTGCCGCTCGTTGAGCAACATGGCCTTCACCTCAGAGGTGCCGACATCAATTCCCAAGTACATGTTGTTTATCCTTGTAAAGAGGCCGTAAATGGTGGTGCAGTACCAACGCGGCAGCGCCTACTGCGGCGGCTTGCATGCCATAACTGGCAGTTTTGATCTCGGGGGCTTTCAGCCCGGTGGCCCGGGCATAGGTGTTCAAATTATTTCTAGCCCTGTCAATCCAAGCCGGATTCAGGATGGCCGATCGTCCGCCCAGCACGATCACACGGGGGTTGAACATGGCATCCAGGTTTTGCAGCAGCATGCCCAGATAAGAAGCTGCCGTGGTTTCGTCTTTGTTTTTGGCCAGGGCTCGTGCGCCGATGAAAGTCTCGACGCAGCCCCGGCGTCCGCATGAGCACAGGGGGCCATTGATTTGCAGAATGCTGTGGCCTATTTCGCCTGCCATGCCTGTCGCACCCGTAAAAAGGCGGTCGTTCAAGATGACCCCCGCGCCCACACCAATGTCGCAAATCACAAAAACCAGTGGCTCTAGCTCGCCACCGGCACCAAATTCATACTCACTGAGTGCCGCTGCATCGGCTTCGTTTTGTAAATAAACATCGGATTTTTTGATGCCAAACGGCGCCAGGGCTTCCGCGATCATGCGTTGCAGTGGCACCTTGCGCCAACCCAGATTGGGGGCCAGGTGCACAAGCCCCGTGACGTCGTCAACGGCACCCGGCAATGACACACCAATGCCTGTCAGCAAGAGCTGCCGCGCCGCCAGTTGCGTGCAAAGCAAACCCACCAGACCGGCCACTTGTTGGCAAGCGGCCTGCGGTGTGCTGTTTTCTAAGGGGGCTTCGGTGTGGGTCAATATGAGACCCGCCAGTGAGGTGCAAACCAGCCGCACACAGTCAACGGCGATTTCAACACCAATCAGTACTCTGCGAGTGTGGTCCATGCTAAGGGGCGTGGAGGGTCGCCCCAGCCCAGGGGCGACCACGGTTTCGGTGGCTTCCGTGAGCCAGTGTTCATCGAGCAACTCGCGCACCAAGGCGCTCACGGTGGATTTGGTCAGTCCACTCAATTCGGCCAATCGCGCTCGGGAGACTTCGGGCTGGGACCGAACCAATCGCAGCAGCACACTGCGATTGATTCTTTTCAGCAGTTGCAAGTCACCTGTGGCTTTCATGGTCGAGCAGATGAAATGCGGGGAAAGTCTGGCGTTTAACGGGCCGGGCGCTCGGTTTCAGGCTTGCCTTCGGGCTTCTTGCCCAAAATGATCATGCCCAGCACCTCGTCCTCTGTGACATCTTTGGTGCTGTAAGTGCCCACTAATTTGCCATTTTTCATGACCGCCAGGCGGTCGCTGAGGGCAAAGACATCGTGCATGTCGTGACTGATCAGGAAAATGCCCACGCCTTCTTCTTTGAGTTGCTCAATCAAGCGCGCCACCATGGCTGTTTCTTCTGGCCCCAGAGCGGCCGTCGGTTCGTCCATGATCAGAATCTGGGCATTGAAGTAGATGGCCCGTGAAATGGCCACAACCTGACGTTGGCCGCCTGACAAACGCCGAACCGGGGTGTGGTAATTCTTGAAGTTTTTATTCAGACGTTGAAACACTTTGCTGGCTTCGGCGTCCATGCGGTGATCGTCCAGGGTGCGCCACCGGGTGAGCAGTTCACGCCCCAAAAACAGGTTGGCCACCGAGTTCAGGTTATCGGCCAGGGCCAATGTTTGGTAAATGGATTCGATCCCGGCGGCTTGCGCGTCGGAAGGGGTGCGGATGCTGGCCTTTTCACCGTTGATGATGACTTCGCCGCTGTCAATGGGGTAAGCCCCGGCCAGCATTTTCATCAAGGTGGACTTGCCCGCGCCGTTGTGCCCCAGCACCGCCACAACTTCGCCTGGATACAGGTTGATGTTGACGTTTTCGACCGCTTGAACCCCTCCGAAGGCTTTGTTGATGTCGCGCATTTCAACCAGGCACTGGTTGCGGTTAAGGGTGGCGCCCCGTTGAGCGGCCGAAGCATTTTGGTTGACTGAGTTCACAGCACGTCTCCAGTCCATTTGCGATAGGCCACATCAAACACCACCGCTGCGATGAGTACTTGGCCAATGATGATGTAACGGGTACCAATAGAGACATCGAGTAGCAACATGCCGCTGTCGATGCACTGCATGATCAAGGCGCCCAGCACCGACCCCAGAATGGTGCCGCTGCCCCCCGCCAAAGCGGTGCCACCGATCACGGTGGCGGCAATTACCAGCAACTCGAGGTTATTACCCAACGAATTGGTGCCCGCGTTCAGGCGGGCAATCGACACGATGGCCCCAATGGTGGTCAGGACAGCGAGCAACAAAAACAGCAACATGGTCACGCGCTTGACGGGAATGCCCACCAGCTCGGCCGCATCGGGGTTGCCCCCCATGGCAAACACGTAGCGACCAAAGCGGGTGCGGTGCACCAAAAAGGACATGAACAAAGCCACGGCACCCCAAATCAGCACGGGGATGGGTATGCCCTGCGCGTCGTCTTTGCCCGGAATTTGATAAGCGTTCATGATGGCGACAAAGCCCAAAACACCCACCATGGGAATCAACACCATCAAGCCATCGACTAACCAGGGGTTGGTGGGAACCCCATAGCGCTTTTTAGCGCCACGTTTGGCCCACATGGCCCAGGCAATGCCTAGGCAAATGACGGCACCCACAATCCAACTCGCTCGGGTGCCAATGCCCCCATTGAAGCCACCGCCCAGTTGCAGGAAAAAGGGATCGGCCAAGGGCTGCGTTTTGCCGTCGGCCACCAAATAAGCGGCGCCCCTGAAGGACATTAAGCCGCCCAAAGTCACCACAAAAGAAGGCACGCCCACATAAGCGGTCAGAGCGCCTTGGTACATGGCCGCCACAATGGCCGCTGCCAGACCCGCCAGACAAGCGGCGGGCCAAGACCAGTCGGCCGAGTACATCAGGAAGGCGATCAGAACGCCGACGAAACCCATAACCGAGCCGACCGACAAATCGATGTGCCGCGCCACAATGATGAGCACCATCACCGTGGCCAAAATACCCACCACGGCGGTTTGTTGGGCAATGTTGTACAAGTTTTCGGCTGAGAAAAATATGCCGCCAGAAAACACATTGAAAACCACGGTAATGACCACCAACACGCTGGCCATGAGGACCATTCGCCAGTCAATGGCCGCGTGCTTCAAGTTCTGTAATGCTTGATTCATGGGTTTGCCTCACTATTCACAATATCGAACCGTTAAAAATGACACTGCGAGCACCAAGCTATAGCCGGGCTCGCAGTGAAGGGCGTCAGCGGTTCAAATAACCGACTGAGCAAAACGGCTTATTTACAGGCGGTCACTGCGGCGTCGGTCACGCCTTTGCACAGTGCTGCTTTCTTGATGTGACCGGCTTTTAAGACCAAGTCGAGGTTGGCGCGGGTCACAGGCACGGGCTTCAGGAAGATGGATTTCAGCGTGACTTTCTTCTCGCCGCCAGCCCAATCGGCTGCACCGGTCACGGCTTTGCCAGCACCCAGCTCTACCGCAGCTTTGGCTGCAGCGGTACCGAGGTCGGCAGAGTTTTTCCAGACCGACACGGTTTGTGTGCCCAAAGCCACGCGGTTCAGAGCAGCGTGATCGCCGTCTTGTCCGGAGACTGGAACGCCTTTCAGGCCTTTGGCAGCCAAGGCTGCAACCACGCCACCCGCCATGCCGTCGTTTTGAGCAATGACGGCGTCAATCTTGTTGCCGTTTTTGGTCAGGATTTGTTCCATGTTTTTCTGGGCATTGGCGGGGTTCCAGCCAGCGGTGTATTCCTCGCCCACAATCTTCACGTCACCCTTTTGGAGGGCTTCGGCCAACACTTCGCCCTGACCTTCGCGCAGGAAGTTGGCGTTGGCGTCACCTGGGTCACCCTTGATGATGGCGAAATTGCCTTTTGGCTTGACTGCCAAAATGGCGCGGGCCGTCATGCGGCCGACTTCTTTGTTGTCAAAAGTGATGTAAGTCACGCCAGGCGCTTCAAACAGGCGGTCATAGGCGATGACCGGGATTTTGAGCTGGTTGGCTTTGGCCACGGCCGGCAGGATCGCGTCTTTGTCGCGGCCCAGAATGATCAGGACTTTGGCACCCTTGGCGATCAGGCCATCGATGTCGGTCAATTGCTTTTCTGTGGAAGAGCCTGCGTCAGACATGATGTATTTGGCACCGCTTTTGGCCAGTTCGGCCTTGATGGCGGCTTCGTCTGTTTTCCAGCGCTCTTCTTGGTAAGCATCAAAACTCACGCCGACCGTCAGCTGAGCGAATGAGGAACCTGCGGCCATGGCCAGGACCAGGGCAGTAAGTTGACGTTTAAAGTTCATGCATGTCTCCAGAAAAATACCCCAAAAGGGGAAGTTATGATTGAAATACTCTTCATTGCCAGAACCATTTAAATATTTAGTTCGCACAATAAACGAAGTATCCATTAATTGTCATTAATGCCTACTAGTGGAAACACTTAAATTGCATTCCTTTTAACGCCATAAATGGGTCAATAGTGGACTAATGGGCGCAAATTACCCAACGGAGATCGACATGGCTTTTTTCACAGCGCCTTTGGGCGTGATCGTCTTGCAAAGCCAAGACCTGCAAGCTTGGGTGTTGCCCTATGGCGCCCGCCTGATGCAGCTTTGGTGGATGACCGCCCCTGAAGGCCCTCGCCCGCTGACGTTGGGCTTCAAAAATCCGGCCGATTACCGGCAAGATACCGCCTCGCTCGGGGCCGTTTGTGGCCGTTATGGCAACCGAATTGGGCAGGGTCAACTGGCGCGCGATGGGCAGCAATGGGCCCTCGACATCAACAACAGCAAAGGCCATTGCCTGCAC
>CAMDXR010000091.1 GCA_945877725.1 Limnohabitans sp. Rim8 | reverse complement strand
CATCGGCGCCATGAACGACGTCTGGGACGCTTGGGTGGTGGCGGGTACCGCCCCACCGCGAGCCACGGTGCAGGCGGCGCTGGCAAACCCGGACTGGCGCATCGAAGTCGTCGTCACGGCTGCCCAAATTTAAGCGGGATGCGAAATTTTTTCAGCTTTTGAGCTCACGGGGGGCGTTCAGGCCCACCCGCAAGCGTGTGCTGAGAAATTACATCCGCTCAAAAATGGCTGCAATGCCCTGGCCGCCGCCAATGCACATGGTGACCAGTGCATAGCGACCGTTAATGCGCTGCAGCTCGTACAAGGCTTTGACCGTAATCAATGCGCCCGTAGCGCCAATCGGGTGACCCAGAGAAATACCTGAACCGTTGGGGTTGACTTTGGCAGGGTCCAAGCCCAGTTCCCGGGTCACGGCGCAGGCTTGGGCCGCAAAGGCTTCGTTGGCTTCGATCACGTCCAGGTCGTTCACGCTCAGGCCGGTTTTCTTGAGCACCGCATGGGTGGCCGAGATGGGGCCAACGCCCATGATTTTGGGGTCTAAACCGGTGTGCGCATAGCCCACCAAACGGGCCATTGGCTTGGCACCACGGGCTTTGGCGGCACCGGCTTCCATCAGCACCACGGCGGCAGCGGCGTCGTTGATGCCGGAGGCGTTGCCAGCGGTCACGGTGCCGTTTTCTTTCACAAAAACGGGCTTCAGCTTGGCCATGTCTTCGAGCTTGCAGCCGGGGCGGAAGTGCTCGTCGGTGGCGTAAGCAATTTCACCTTTTTTGCTCTTCAGCATGACGGGCATGATCTGATCCTTGAACAGACCCGCTGCGGTGGCCCGTTCAGCCCGGTTGTGGCTTTCAACCGCCAAAGCGTCTTGCATTTCGCGGGTGATGCCGTATTTGGCGGCCACGTTTTCGGCGGTCACGCCCATGTGAATCGTGTGGAACGGGTCGTGCAGTGCGCCCACCACCATGTCCACCATTTTGGTGTCGCCCATTCGAGCACCCCAGCGGGCAGACAAAGAGGCATAAGGGCCACGGCTCATGTTTTCGGCACCGCCGCCAATGGCAATGTCGCAGTCGCCCAGCAGAATGGATTGGCTGGCGCTGACGATGGCCTGCAGGCCCGAACCGCAAAGACGGTTGACGTTGAAGGCGGGCGTGCCCTCAGCGCAGCCACCATGGATGGCCGCTACGCGAGACAAATACATGTCTTTGGGTTCGGTGTTGACGACATGGCCAAACACGACGTGTCCCACGTCTTTGCCGTCCGTGCCTGCACGGGACAAGGCCTCGCGCACCACTTGGGCCGCCAATTCAGTAGGGGCGATGTCTTTCAGGCTGCCACCATAGGTACCAATAGCGGTGCGCACACCGCTGACAACAACAACTTCACGGCTCATGGGATGTCTCCAGATATAAAAAACAGAATTAAATAACCCATTGAGTTTCAGGGCCAATGGCTACATTGACCTGACAAGCCCTAAGGGTTAGGACGTTTTTTGCGATCAATCCCGCACGTCAGCCACAGGGTTTTGGCCAAAGTCGGGTTTTGCCAGATAGGCCAGAACCAGGCTGGCCGCTTGGGCAGGCGAGGTGAGCATGCCTTTGTCTTTGAGTTGCACAAAGTTGCCTTGGTCCGGAAAGGCCTCGCGTGAAGCGCCGCGAAGTTGGACTTGCATGTCGGTGTCAATCACGCCGGGGGCCAAAGAACAGACCTTGGCGCCCTGTGGCTTGAGGGCTTCTTCCAGCGCCAAGCAGCGGGTGAAGTGGTCCATGCCCGCTTTGGCCGCGCAATAACCAGCCTGCGAGGCCATGGCCCGACGCCCTAAACCTGATGAAATATTGAGCACCCGACGAGGTACGACCCAGCTTTCGGTGGCCCCCAAAAATGCCGAGCAAAGTTGCATGGGGGCTTCTAGGCCAACCCGAAGCGCCTGGGCCAAGGCTTGCGGGGCGACTTGGCTGAGGGGGCCAATTTGCGGAATCATGCCGGCGTTGTTGATGAGCGTGGCGCTGCCGATTTCGGCTGCGTCCTGACTTTCAAGCCATTGGCGCAAGCGCTCGCTAGCGGCAAGGCCATCGCTCAGGTCTTGTGCCCACTGAACCAAAGGGAGCTTGGCATTTTGGGCCGTATTGGCCAGCGCGTCGTGGGTGTGTCGAGACATGCACAGCAGGCTGTTGCCGGGTTTGAGCAATTGCTCTGCGATGGCCAGGCCCATGCCCCTGGAGGCTCCGGTGAGGATGTAAAGGTGTTTTTGCATGTTCAGATATTAGCTTTGAGATCGTCAAAAAACAGAGCCGAAGTTGACAGTGCGCTGGGTTGTGTACCCGATTTGGGCGCGGATTGCACCCGATGGGGCCAGCTAGTGGCCTTGGGCTGCCCGAATTCGGTTGACCTGCAGGGGCGTGACATCACTGGCTTGGTTGCCCCATTGGGTGCGCAGGTGGGTCAGCACCGCCGAGATGTCCCGGTCATCCAGTTCCAACACGGCAGGGGGCATGCCGAATGGCCGTGGGTGGAGGGCTGTGGCGGGGCCGAATCCACCATATAAAACCATTTGGACCAAGTTGGTCGGGTCACTCAGCAGCACGGCGCGGTTACGGGCCAAAGCGGGGTAGGCCGTTTGCCCAGCGGCGGTGGTAACGCCCTGGCCTTGCTCGCCGTGGCATTGCGCACAATGCCGTTCGTAAACTTGGAGGCCTTTGTTGGCCACCACCAAACTGACTTTGGCGCGTACAGGGGCCGAGTCTAGGGGAGGGGAATTTTGTGCGCGCGATTGCAAATACACGGCCATGGCTTGTAGGTCGGATTCGGTCAGGTGTTGAGTGCCATGCTGCACCACCTCGGCCATGGGGCCACTGGTCTGCGCTTGGCGAGATTCGCCGGTCCGCAGCAACTGCACGATTTCAGCCAGGGGCGTGCTGGCCATGCCGGTTTCTTTGTCTTGGGTGAGGTCGGGGGCGTACCAGTTGACCACTGGCATGAGTCCACCCGACAAGTTGTCCACTGCGCCACTGGCCCCCATCGCATTGCGTGGGCTGTGGCAGGCTGCACAGTGGCCCAGACCTTGAACCAAGTAAGCGCCACGGTTCCATTCGGAAGTCCGGGTTGGATCGGCTTTGAACGGACGGGGTTTGAAGTACACACTGCGCCAGACGGCCAGTGCGGCTTGCGTGCCCAAGGGCCAGACCAAAGTGTGGGCTGGGGTCACTTGTTGCACCGGGGGCAAGCTTTTTAGCCAGGCCAGCAAGTCGTCGCTGTCGGCGCGAGTGACCACGCTGGTGTGGTTGTAGGGAAAGGCGGGGGCCAGCAGGCGGCCGCCCTTGGATCGGCCGTAATGCATCGCTTGCCAAAAATCATGGGTGTTCCATAGGCCGATGCCCGTGGTGGTGTCGGGGGTCAGGTTGCTGCTGAAGACCGCACCAAAAGGGGTTTGGATCGGGCGTCCACCCGCCATGGCTTGGGCCCCGGGCGCGCTGTGACAGGCCACGCAATTGCCAGCTCGGGCCAGATATTGTCCCCGCGCAATTTGCGCAGTTGGGTCTGCAGGGGTCAGGATGGGGGCAACACCATGGGCCTCGCGGGCTTCTCTGTTTTCTTGGGCTGTCCAGGTATCGCCCCAGTTGTCCCAGACCACATAGACAGACAGGGCCAGACAGAGCCCCAGCAGGCTCCACAGAGTTTTGCGCGCGGTGGTTTGGGCCCTCATGGCTTGCCTCCGGCGACAGGGCCGGACAGTTCGGGGGCGCTGCCGCACCTCAGGTCGTTGGGCAAGGGCGGGCCAACCGGGGGCCGTGCCGCCGGTTGGGTGTCTGCAGGCAGTGCTTGTCTGGCCAACCAGCTGGACAAAGCAATCAGGTCTTCAGGCCCGATGCGTTTCACGATTTCGGCCATGCAATCCGGCGCATGGGCTTTGCGTTGGCCCGTTTGCCAAGCCCCCAGCTGGGCGTTCAGGTAGTCCAATGGCAAGCCCAACAGGCCAGGCACGTTGGGTTGCACGCCCGTCAGGCGCGCACCATGGCATTGGGTGCAGGCCGGAAGGCCCCGCGAGGCATCGCCCTGCGTGACCAGTTGTTGGCCTTTGGCCAGGCGTTCGGGAGAAATGGTGTTGCTCGCCGTGGGCTTGGGGTAGGGCAGTTGCAAGCTCGAAAAATACCAGGCCATTTCACCCAGATAGTCATCCGTCAGCGGATCGATCAGGCGGGACATCAAATCGTAATGGCGACGGCGCTGAGCAAAATTACGCAACTGGTTATGCAAATAGCCTGCTGGTTTACCGGCCAAGCGGGGGTAGTAACCGTCGGGCCCTGCACGACCTTGCTCGCCATGACAAGCGGTACAGGCCCGGGTGCGTTCCGCCATGTTGTCTGTAAAACGAGCCCCTGCCGAAGAGGCGGGGCCGGGAGCCGTGTAGGCAGGGTTTTGCGCTTGTGTAGCAGCACAGACCACCAAAGCAAAGATTCCAGTCCAGAATCTTGGCCATTTCATCGGGTTCAATAACATCCTCATGTCTTGAAGATAACCGATGCGGCGACAATATACGGTTTGGCTCTGGGCGAACTTGCCCATTGAGTTATTTGTTTTTCCCCATTTCTTTTCAAGCCATGTCCGATATTCAAGTCCGATTTGCCACCAAACAAGACGCAACCGCTGTGGCTGCATTGCATGCGAGCGCCTGCCGTGCCGCCTACGCCGGGCAAGTACCCGATGCCCATTGGGACAGTACCCCCATGCCCAAACGGGTTTCTTTCTGGAAAGAAGCCATCGAATACGGTGAGCCACAGGTGATGGTGGCCATTGAAGGCAACGAAGTGGTCGGGTTTGTGGGGTTTGACCGTTCACGCGACCCAAAATCCAAAAACACCACGGGAGAAATTTGGGCTATTTATGCCGCACCCCACCGTTTGGGGCAGGGCATTGGCCTGGCCTTGTGGGATGCCGCACGCGAAGGTTTGGAGGAAGAAGGTTGCAATGAGGTGACCGTTTGGTTGCCCTTGTTGCACGAAAAAACTTTGCGATTCCATGATCTGGCGGGCTTTAAGCGCGAGATGAACACCGCACGCACCATCCCGCTTGGGGGTGTCAAGATTGAGGAAGTTCGCCTCAAGCGCAAGCTCAGCTGATGGCTTGACGGCATGGACATGCATCACTTGGGGAGCCGCATTCTGCTGGCCCCCATGGAAGGGCTGCTCGACCACACGTTGCGCGACATCTTGACGCGTGTGGGCGGGGTGGATTTGTGCGTGTCTGAATTTATACGGGTCACCAACACCGTTTTGCCTCGCCGTGCCTTTATCCGGGTGGCCCCTGAATTGTTGAACAACAGCCGCACCCCTGCAGGTGTGCCCGTCAGGGTGCAGTTGCTGGGTTCAGACCCTGCGTGTCTGGCAGACAACGCGGCCGCTTTGGCGGAGCTGGGGCCGGCGGGAATCGACCTTAATTTTGGTTGTCCGGCCAAAACCGTCAACCAGCACCGAGGGGGTGCAGTGCTGCTGGACGAGCCCGAGTTGGTGGGTCAAATTGTGGCGGCGGTACGCCGTGCCGTGCCTGCACACATTCCGGTATCGGCCAAGATGCGGCTCGGGTTCAATGACGACCATCGGGCCGAAGAGTGCGCTCAAGCCATAGAGGCTGCTGGGGCCAGTGATTTGGTGGTCCACGCCCGAACCAAGGCGCATGGCTACAGGCCGCCTGCTTATTGGGATCGCATTGCCGATTTGCGCCAGCATGTGCGCTTGCCCATGGTGGCGAATGGCGAAATCTGGACTTTGTCGGATGCTTTGCGCTGCCGCGAAGTCACGGGCTGCGAGCGCATCATGATCGGGCGAGGCATGGTGGCCGATCCTGGTCTGGCGCTGTCCATCGCCCAATACGATGCTTTATCCCATGGAGGGACGGGCAGCAAGGTGGTGAGCTGGCTGCAGATTGTGCAATTGATGCGTTTGTTTTGGCAGGGCATCAGTCTGCGTGTGGCACCTCGGCACCGTGCGGGGCGACTCAAGCAATGGCTTAATTATTTACGCCGGGTTTATCCAGAGGCTCAGCAAGCTTTTGAACAGTTGCGCTTGTTGCACGATCCGGTCAAGGTCTCTGAATGGCTTGCCTTGCAGGGGGGTGAGGAATCCGTTCAACGCTCATTTAGCGCTGAGATCTGTCTCTGACCCCTTGTGGGTTACAAAGCCTGGGGAGGCTGGGTGATCAGACTTGGGAGTGCAAGGCCATGTGGTTGGCCACTTCGGTGCGCAGCTGTTCCAGCTGGGGCGCCAGGCGGCTGTAGGCGGTGCGTACTTCCGGCGCCTCGGCGTGCTTGCTCAGGTTTTCGACGGCGACCACCAGTTCCACCAAACTGTCTACGCAGAATACAGGCGTGAAACCCTTGAGTTGATGCAAGAGGCGATTGGCACCATGCACGTCATCGTTGTCCAGCAGTGCCTTAATTTTAGGCAGGTCCTCACCTAGTGTTTGGTGCAGGGTTTTCAATAAGGACAAAACGCCGTCAGCGTCGCCGATGAATTCCATGGCCCGTTCAATAGACAAATAAATAGGTAAAGTTTTATTGCTCATAAACACAAAGGGGCTCGTAAATAGAACAAAGGTTACAAATTGTAATTTGCTTCATTTTAATCAAGCAATGCGGCTAAACCCCGTTCTGGCTCAAAACGTTTGTTTTTAAATATCAACCGGGTTGGACCCGGAAAAGCCGATTTGCGTACTGAATGTTTGGGATCGCCGGGGTAGCAAATGGTGCGAACACCGTCTTGATCAAAGGGTTCGGGTTCTATAACGGGCGGTTGGCGACTTTCGGCCTCGGCCAAGGCACTTTGGGTGTTCGGGTGTCTGGCCAAGTGCACCAAACCCATAATTTGAGGCGGGGCAAGGGTCATTTGGTTATCCCAATAACGAATCAATGCCTCGCGCGGTGTGATCCAAAGGGTTTCTGTGGCTTCGTGGTTGTCATGCTCTGCAGTTTGGTCTTCGGGCACCCTTGCTATAAAAAACCGGGTGTCAAAGCGCTTATTGGTTACAGAAGCTTGGCGAGGGGTGATCCAGCGTGACCACGGTATTAAATTTTCCGTGGACAGCTGTAATGACAGCTTGCGAAAAGCCTGAGACCAGTTGAGACCACCGGCTAGGGCATCTTGCAGCGCCTGCAGGTCGGGCTTGTCCAAGCCGTTTTGGCTCAACAATATTCGGCATTCTTCAAAAGCCTCCCGAATGGCCGCCACAAACAAACCGGCGGCCCGCTCGGCGCTCAGGTCGGGTTCGGCCAGACGTTGTTGCAACTTGGCCGGGGGCTGGCTCAGATGGGCCAGCAAGTCAGGATGCTGGTCAGCCAAATCGAGTTTGCCGCCCGGAAATACATAGGCCCCCCCCAACACGTTCGAGGCTTGATGGCGCTTGAGCAAAAGCACTTGCATGCCTTGGTCCGAGTCGCGCAGCAAAATCAATGAGGCTGAGTCGAGCGGGGGCGTGGTGATGATTTCTGAGTTGAGTTCCATGGCGGGTTGTCAATCGTGCAACACGGCTTTGGGGCCGCTTGTTTTAAAGTCAGAGCAGGGCTTCGAACAGCGGCCAGATTAGCAGATGGGGCTTGTATACCCTGTCACACTCAACAATCAATGCATCAAGGAAACAACATGGGTATGGATTTCAAAGGCCGCGTCGCGATTGTCACGGGCGCTGGCGGTGGTTTGGGCAAACAGCACGCATTGGCTCTGGCCGCTCGGGGAGCCAAAGTGCTGGTCAACGATTTGGGGGGCGATGTGCACGGGGTGGGAGGATCGGTTTCAGCGGCGCAAGCCGTGGTCGATGAAATCCGTGCGGCCGGGGGAGAGGCCATGGCCAACGGCGCATCGGTCACTGATTTTGACGCTGTCAAAGGCATGGTTCAGCAAGCGGTTGACGCATGGGGACGGGTGGATATTCTGGTCAACAACGCCGGTATCTTGCGTGACAAGAGTTTTGCCAAGATGGAATTGGCCGATTTTCGGCTGGTCATGGAAGTGCATGTGATGGGGGCCGTGCACTGCACCAAGGCTGTTTGGCCCATCATGCAAGCCCAAAATTATGGTCGCGTGGTCATGACCACCTCTTCCAGCGGTTTGTATGGCAACTTTGGTCAGGCCAATTACGGGGCGGCCAAAATGGCGCTGGCGGGTTTGATGCAAACCTTGTCGATAGAGGGAGAAAAGCACGGTATTCGGGTCAATTGCTTGGCACCGACTGCAGCGACCCGCATGACCGAGAGGCTGATGCCTGAACAGGTTTTACGGGCCTTGGAGCCTCACGCAGTGGTGCCCGCCATGTTGGTCATGGCCAGCGAAGATGCGCCAAACCGCACCATCATTTGCGCCGGTGCCGGTAGTTTTGAGGTCGCCCACATTACCCTGACACAAGGTGTTTATTTGGGCGATGCGCCCGATACCCCCGAGCGCTTGGCTGCTGCCATGGCGCAAGTGGTCGACCGCCAGGGTGAGCGGGTTCCGCGATCGGGTTCGGAGCAGGGCAGCTTGGAGGTGGGCAAGGCCATGGCGGCACACCAGGCATAAGCCCCTTGGGGTTGATCGCCGGGCTACCGCTATCTGCTGCTTGGGCATGGGGACATTTTTGTGTCCCCTCGCCGCCAGCAGGGCCCGGATTGATCGGATCGAGGAGCGGGGGAACCCACTTCGTCGATCTTGACAACCTGCGTGGTGAGTGAGGCCACCCCGGTCCGGTCAAAGTCGGCAAACAGAATCCATCCGGTCAGGTTGTCGTCGTCCTCAAAGCCGTCGAATACGAAATTTCCCAACGAATAAACAATCGGTTTGCCCTTGTAGACCTCATGGTCCTGCACAACGTGCGGGTGTCCACCCAGCACGGCATCAGCACCTGAGTCAATCATGGATTTGGCGAGCCTGCGTTGGCGTTGATTGGCCACCAAGTCGTGTTCTACACCCCAATGCGGCAACACCACCACGAGGTCGGCCCCCTCTGCCTTGGCTCGAGAGATGTCCCACGCGACTTGATCTTCATCCAACCAAGCCACGCCCGCCTGGTCCGGAGCTGCAGAAAACCAGCGTGGGAAAAAATCAAGATAACCCAACAAGGCGATTTTTATGCCCTTGATATCTAACACAGCGGCTTGGTGTGCCTCAGCAAGGTTTCGACCCCCTCCAAACGGTTTGACACCCAATTTTTTCAAGGCTTGGAGCGTTTCCACAAAGTCGGACCTGCCATAGTCACCTGCGTGGTTGTTGGCCAGTCCGGCTACTTCAAAAACCGAGGCAAAAGTGGCCAGTGCAGCTTGGGATGTTCTGAAACTGTAAGGCTTATGAGGGTCTGCTTGACCTTGCGTGCCGGCTGAAGACTCGAAGTTGGCGACCCTGAGATCTGCTTTGGACAGTATTGGGGTCACTTTCCCAAACGGATTGCCCCCGGCAGCCACAAACCTTCCCGTGCCCTCGGTTTCGGCCAGCATCACATCCCCGACAAAGGCTATTTTTGCAATGGGCGCCTCTGCCCATGCGGCAGAGGCAAACCAGGGGATCAGAATGGCGAAAAGCTTGAAGATGTTCATTGCGACGCACCACACTGGTAATAAAGGCTTCTGCCCAGTTGCGGTTCAACCACTTCCATGCGCCCGGTCGCAAAAGGGGCGGGTACTTTTTGGGATGTGAGGATGCGGTAATCGGGTTTGTTGTTTTTGTCGTTTTCTTCAGATTCGGCGTAAACCTCAAAGAGCAACCATGGCACTTTTTCGGCTGATCTCGCCATCAGCGTTCGAACCCTGAAAACGCTGATGTCTTTCGTCTGGCCCCCCAGTGAGTGGGGTTCAGGCAGAACCTGCAGGCTGAAAGGTTCCCCGCTTTGCTCTACTAGGCACACGACTTGGGACGCGGCTTGGGACACCACTTGGGACGAGGCAATTTGCGTGGCAACTGTGAGGGTGATCAGGGCGAGGCACCTGTAAAGGATAAATTTTTTCATTGTCTTGGCGAGCATACGCTATCAATTATTTAATGCTAAATAATTCAAGGGTGCACC
>CAMDXR010000090.1 GCA_945877725.1 Limnohabitans sp. Rim8 | reverse complement strand
TGACGGGCGCAGCTTCTCTTTCTTTCGTTTGCATTCAGCACAAAGATAAGAGTTGCGAACTATTGTTCCGCATTGTGCGCAAGGTCTAGGAAGTAATGCCATCGTGTTTCACTAAGTATTCTATTGCCATCGCTAGGCGGGTAGGGGAGTCCTTAAAGAATCCAAGACCCTTGTTGCAATAAGAACAAACAATTCCTCGCACAATAAGTGTGTTGTGATTATGGTCAATGATTAACTTATCATTGCTTTCATCAGCAGTGATGCCACATATAGCACAAGAGTTATTCTGTTTCTTTAAGAGTTCGTCATAGTGTTGCTTTGCTTCACGGACAAACTTTCTATGAATCTGCCTACAATGTTTGCAGATGTTGTGTCTTTTGTTTGTTGCTTTGTTTGTAAAACGAAACTCTGTTATTGGATATTCAGTTCCACACTTACGACACACACGCGAATCATTCGGCTTCCTCGTCATCATCTTCATCATCCGTTCCGAAGCCTGCAAGACGATCCTCGGTTGGAAGAGATAGATAACATTGCAGCGTTGCATTCACTGCTCTGCTCAATAACGACTCGATTGCATCAAAGGAAAGATTCTGGTCTGTCGTCATCTCTGACTCAACATCACCAATGCTTATCGTGATGCTCAACATTCCAAACCCACAAAAGTGGCCAACAGGGTGCGAATGAAGTTTTGTCTTTTCATGGCTTGGGTTCGTGCTCGGGTTTGTGGTTGGGTTTGGGCAAATTGAGGGGCGAAAAAGTCGTTATCGGGTCTGGAAGTGCGTCCCATGATGGGTCTGGTGGCAGATTCCCAAAAGGCCCTGCACCACCGGGAAAAGCATTTTGGCAGACCCTGACCCAAGTCTTGCGCTCCCAAGTGACATGCCCATTTAAACCGCCCCATGCAAAACGGCCTCCTAGGAGGCCGTTTTGGCGTTTAAAAGCTCAGTCGGTCATTCTTCGACGAAAGCCTCTTGTCGCTTGGACTTGATGGAAGGCAGGGTCACGATGATCAGCAGCAGCAAGGCCACCGCCAACAAACTGGCCGACAAAGGACGCGTGACAAACACGCTCCAGTCACCCCGCGAGAGCAACATCGCGCGGCGCAGGTTTTCTTCCATCATGGGCCCGAGAATGAAACCAAGCAACAAGGGGGCGGGTTCCATGCCCAGTTTGATGAAGGTGTAACCCACCACACCAAAGATCGCCACCATCCAGATGTCCCAGGTGTTGTTGTTGGTGGAGTACACGCCGATGGCGCAGAACAACACAATGGCCGGGAACAACCAGCGGTAGGGCACCGTCAGCAGCTTGATCCAGATGCCGATCAAGGGCAGGTTCAAGATGATCAACATGGCGTTGCCAATCCACATGGAGGCAATCAGTCCCCAGAACAACTCGGGGTTGCTGGTCATGACCTGTGGGCCGGGCTGAATATTGTGAATGGTCATGGCACCGACCATCAGGGCCATCACAGCGTTGGGGGGAATGCCCAGCGTCAGCAATGGAATGAACGAGGTTTGCGAGGCCGAGTTATTGGCCGACTCAGGCGAGGCGACACCCCGGATATTGCCCTGACCAAAAGGCACTTCACCGGGCTTGAGCTTGGTTTTCTTTTCGATGGTGTAAGCCGCAAAAGCCGCCAACAAGGCCCCGCCGCCGGGCAAGATGCCCAAAGCTGAACCCAAAGCCGTGCCGCGCAACACGGCAGGCACCATGTTCTTGAAGTCTTCTTTGGTGGGCATCAAGCCGGTCACTTTGGCCGTGAAGACTTCGCGGTCTTCTTCGGGCTTGGACAGGTTAGAGATGATCTCACCGTAACCGAACACACCCATGGCGATGGTGATGAAGCCCACACCATCGGTCAATTCGGGGATGTCGAAGCTGAAACGGGCCACACCCGAGTTCACGTCGGTCCCGATCAGGCCCATCAGCAAGCCCAACACGATCATGCCCACGGCTTTGACCAAGGAACCCGAGGCCAGCACCACCGCACCGATCAGGCCCAGCACCATCAGAGAGAAGTATTCGGCGGGGCCGAACTTGAAAGCCACTTCGGTCAACGGGCCAGCGAAGGCGGCCAAAATCAAGGTACCCACGCAACCGGCAAAGAATGAACCCAAACCTGCTGCAGCCAAAGCTGGACCAGCGCGGCCTTTGCGGGCCATTTGGTAGCCGTCAATCATGGTCACCACCGAAGAGGCTTCTCCAGGCAAGTTAACCAAAATGGCCGTGGTGGAGCCGCCGTATTGAGCGCCGTAATAAATACCCGCCAACATAATGAGCGCAGCCACAGGAGGCAAAGCGTAAGTGGCGGGCAGCAACATGGCGATGGTGGCCACAGGCCCCACGCCCGGCAACACACCGATCAATGTGCCCAGCAGGCAGCCAATGAACGCATAAATCAGGTTTTGAAAGGTGAAAGCCACCCCAAAACCGAGTGCAAGGTTGTCAAACAGTTCCATGAATTACTTCTCCTCAACCGGTAATGAACGTGGGCCAGACAGGGAACTGCAGCTTGAGCAACATGACAAAAGCCCCATAACTGCCAATCGAAAGCACTGTGGCCAAGACCAAAACTTCTTTGAGTTTGAAGGTATCCCCCGCCATGCTGACCACCAGGGTAGTGCCAAAAATGGCCACGATCAGCCCCATGGCAGGGACGCCCAAGCCAGGCAAACCCGCCAACAAAATGCCGAACAATACGTTGCCAGCAATGATGTAAACCAAGGGCTTCCAGGCCCACGAACCGATCTTGTCGCCGTCTGGGGTCTCCACCGTCAAGGCTTTGAACATGATGAAGGCCCCGATAACGGCCAACAAAATGCCCAACAGCAACGGAAAGTAGCCGGGGCCCATGCGGGCACCTGTGCCCACGCTGTAATTGGTAGCGCCAATGGCGAAGGCGGCGCCTGCGACGGTGTACAAGACACCGGAAAAAAAGTCTTTTTGACTCTTGATGTTCACGAAATATCTCCTCTGATTGAGTTGACGCCATTCTGAGTGAACAATGCCCTGCTATAGATGTGGGTTACACCTATTGAACAGCGCATGAGGACTCATGGTTTACCCTGTAATTCGGGTCCAATCACCCCATTCTGGTGCAAATCCCATCCTTGTCCATCACTTGGTGAGGGGTTTGAACACCTTGAGCCATTTCAGTGCAGGCAGGCCCCATTTGTCCTCTATGGCTGTCGCCGCCGCAATCAGCTCTTCGCGCTTGGGCCGACTAGCGGTGCGTTGGGCCAGCACGATGGCGTTGCCCTCACGGGTGGGTTTAAAGGCCCAGACGGCATCTTCGCCAAAGGCCGCGCAGATTTTTTCCACGCTTTCGGCATAACTGCTGGAACGGCCAAACAGGTTGACGGTCATGCAGCCTTGCTGGGTTAAAAGCTCACGGCAATGGCGGTAAAAATCGGGCGTGTCCAGCACCGGGGCTGCGGCTTCTTCGTCGTACAAATCGACCTGCAAAGCGTCAACCGTGCCGCGCCATTCGTCCTGTTGAATTTCCAGAGCCGCATCGGCCAGCACCACACGCAGACGCTCGTCGTCTGGCGGCAAGCGAAACCAGCCACGGCAGGCGTGCAGAACCCCCGGGTTCAGCTCAATCGCAGTGCAAGTCATCTTGAGCTTTTTGTAGCAAAACTTGGTGATCGTGCCGGCCCCTAAGCCCAGTTGCATGGCGTGCGCCCCTTTGACTTCGATGGGTGGCAAGAACAACAGCCAGCCCATCATGCGCTGAACATACTCCAGCTCGATGTCGTAGGGACGGTCCAAAAACATCGAGCCCTGAATCCACTGGGTGCCCAAATGCAGGTAACGGATTTCACCGTCTTCAGAGAAATTGACTTCGGGCAACTCAAGGGTCTGGGCAGTGGCTTTTTTTCGGCTCATTTGATGAGAAATTAGGTAGGCGGGTTGAGGGCGGTTTGACAGGCGGTTGCAGGTTTGGCACTCAAACCTGCGCGACACAGCGGGGCTTGAATGACCGCCCGCCATGGGGCGAGTTTTTGTTCAAACGTCCAAAAGGCATTGGCCGGGCTGCTCGATGGTAGGCGATGCAACTGAACGCAACAACAACCGATGAAACAGACAAAATTGGCATCGCCTTCAGTTTTGTCATAGCTTGGCTAATTTGGGCAACACCCGCTGGGCATTGGCGCAGGTGGCTTGCGCCAGTTCGGCCAAGGGCATGGCGCGCAAATCGGCCAGCACTTGGGCAATGCGCGGCAATTCGGCCGGACTGTTGCGGCCTTGCGCTGCCCCTTGGGCCCGCTGCTCAGCGGTTTGATACAACCAATGCGGTGGCATGTCGGGGGCATCGGTTTCAAGCACCACGGCGTGAAGGGGCAAATTGCGGGCCAGCCGCTTGAGCTGCAAAGACCGCTCGTAACTCAGCGTGCCCCCAAAGCCCAGCGCAAAACCCAAATCAACAAAAGCCTGCGCCTGCTGCGCACTGCCATTGAAGGCGTGGGCAATGCCCGAGGCCACCGGGCATTGGCGCAAGCCCTTGAGCAACAGGTCTGCCGAGCGCCTGACGTGCAGGATGACGGGCAAACCGTGTTGATGCGCCAATGTCAGTTGCGCCCGGTAAAAGGTCCACTGCCGTTCACGCATCTCTGGGGTGCACAGGGCAGGCACAAAAAAGTCCAGCCCGATCTCGCCCACCGCCACCAGTCGGCGGTCGCCCCGGTGTTCGGTCAGTGCTTGGTCCAGCGCCTGCAAATCTTCCGGTTGCGCTTGGGGAACGAAAAGGGGGTGAATGCCCAGCGCATAGGCATCGCCATGCCGCGCCGCCAATTGCGCCACTTGGGGCCAGTGCGCACGGTGTACGGCAGGAATCACGCAGCGCGCCACGCCTTGCTGCCGCGCCGCTTGGCGCACGGCATCGCGGTCGGCGTCAAACTCGGCAGCATCCAAATGGCAATGGGTGTCAATCCACATGGTCAGGGGCGGGTTTAGTCGTAATGGGTCCACATGCGCAGCACGCGAACCACTTTTTCAGTGCCGAAAACTTCGTACACCAGACGGTGCTGAATATTGATGCGCCTTGAAAAGGTACCGGCCAAATCGCCCACCAATTTCTCGAAAGGTGGCGGTTTTTGAAAGGGATCGGCAGCAAGCACAGCCAACAATTCTTGCGCCTTGGTTTTCAGTCCCGCCGCTGAAAGTTTCTTAGCATCCTTTTGGGCATGCTTTGAAAATACCAGCATCCAGTTCACCACTCAAGGTCCTTGGCGCTTTGATCCAAGGGCTCTGCCATGCCTTCTTTGATGGATTCACGCAAACCGGGAACGGCCAAAAGATGCAGCGTTTCTTGTATGGCCTGCCAATCTTCTGCAGCCACAAGAACCGCACTGGTTCTTTTGCCCACAATCTGAATCGGCTGATGTGACTCTGCCGCTTGGTCAATGAGGCGATACAAATTGGCGCGTGCCTCGCTGGCAGTGAGTGCGGTCATGGTCGGTGCTTCCTCAAAAATAGCAATGGTACGCATTTGCGTACGCACAGTCAATCTCAGTCAGTTGACCCCAAGCGGCCCAACACCAAGTTCAATTGCCGGTCGCAACGCGCTGCCAGGGCGGGGTCGTGGGTGACCACCACAAAAGCGGTGCCGCGTTCGCGGGCCAGTTGCAGCATCATTTCGAACACGCCGTCTGCGGTTTGCCGGTCCAGGTTGCCTGTGGGTTCGTCAGCCAATACGCACGCCGGGTCATTGACCAGGGCGCGGGCCAGCGCCACACGTTGCCGTTCTCCGCCAGACAACTCAGAGGGGCGATGCTGCAAACGTTCGCCCAGCCCAACGCGCTCTAGCCATTGGCGGGCTACACCTGCGGCTTGGGCGCGGTCTTGCCTTCGAATCCACAGGGGCATGGCCACGTTGTCCAGGGCGCTGAACTCGGGCAGCAAATGGTGAAACTGGTACACAAAGCCCAAATACCGGTTACGCCATTGGCCTTGCTCTGCAGCGCTCAAGGCCGACAACAGCTGGCCTTTGAGCTGCACCGAACCTTGTGTTGGGGCGTCCAGCCCGCCCAGTAAGTGCAGCAAGGTGCTTTTGCCCGACCCGGAAGCGCCAACAATGGCCAGTGTTTCCCCGGCCTGCACCGACAAGTCAACCCCTTGCAACACCGTCACATCAAGTCGGCCTTCGGTGAAGCGCTTGGTCAGTCCCGTGGCTTCAAGCACTGGGGCCTGCGGGTGGGATGAATGAGGAGGATTCATGGGCTTATTCATAGCGCAACGCCTCCGCCGGGTTGACCTGGCTGGCACGCCAACTGGGGTAGAGCGTGGCCACAAAAGCCAACACCAAAGAGATCACAGCCACCGGCATGATGTCGCTGGCCAAGGGTTCGCTGGGCATGCGGCTGATCAGGTAAATGTCGCGTGGCAAAAAGCTGGCGTTAAACAGCGCCTCTAGGGCGGGCACGATCGAGTCGATGTTGTAGGCCACCAACAGGCCCAACAACAAGCCCCCGAGCGTGCCGATCACACCCACAGTGGCCCCTTGCACCACAAAAATCCCCATGATGCTGCGCGGACTGGCCCCCAGGGTGCGCAAGATCGCAATGTCGGCCCGCTTGTCGGTGACGCTCATCACCAGCGTGCTGACCAGGTTGAACGCGGCCACCGCCACGATGAGCGTGAGGATGATGAACATCATGCGTTTTTCGACCTGAACGGCCGCAAACCAAGTCTTGTTTTGCTGCGTCCAGTCGCGCACAAAAAAGGTCGGTCCCAGCTCGAGTTGCAAGTCGCGGGCGACTTCGCGCGCTTGGTGCAGGTTGTTCAGCTTTAAGCGCACGCCGCTGGGGCCTTCCAGGCGGAACATGCGGGCAGCATCGTCCACATGCATCAGCGCCAGCGCCGAGTCGTATTCGTAATGCCCCGAAGAAAAAGTGCCCAGCACGCCCATTTGCTTCATGCGCGGCACCACCCCGGCCGGCGTGACTTGCCCCGAGGGCGAGACCAGGGTGACCGGGTCGCCTTGCTGCACCCCCAGATTGTTGGCCAGGTCGCGGCCCAGCACCAGGCCAAAGCCCCCCGACTTCAGCAGCGCCAGCACCCCCGCCTGGGTGTCCGAAGAAAGGTCGCTGACCTCGGGCTCTAGGGCTGGGTCGATGCCGCGCACCAGCACGCCCTTCATGTCGTCGCCCCGGGCCAGCAAAGCCTGCACCGTAATAAAAGGCGCTGCACCCACCACCTGCGGGTGGGCTTTGAGTCGGCTAATCAAGGCGGGCAAGTCAGCCGCAGCGGCGCCGTTGGATGCGTAGACCTCGATGTGGGAGACCACACCCAACATGCGGTCGCGCACCTCTTTTTGGAAACCGTTCATGACGCTCAGCACAATGATCAGCGCCGCCACCCCCAGCCCGATGCCCATCATGGACACCCCTGAGATGAAAGAAATGAAGCCGTTGCGGCGTGTGGCACGCCCCGCCCGGGTGTAACGCCAGCCCAGCAAAAGCTCGTAGGGAATATTTTTGAAAAACGACATAGGCCGCTATTGTGACCAATCGACCGGGACCCTGCGCGCCATGCGTTTAAGCTCTCGGTTTTGGCAGCGCCCGCCTTAGGGTGTGGCCCTCCAGCCTGTTGCCCCCTTGCCCAGCCCATGAACCACCCTGCCCTGCCCTTGTTTCCCGGTTTTTCGCACCAACAGGTCGAAGTCGCCCCGGGCCTGCACATCTCGGCCATGCTGGGTGGCCAAGGCCCGGGCTTGTTGCTGCTGCACGGGCACCCGCAGACCTTGGCCATCTGGCACAAAGTGGTCCCCACTTTGGCCCGGCATTTCAGCGTGGTGGCGGCCGACCTGCGGGGTTATGGCGATTCGTCCAAACCCGAGGGCGGGCCCCACCATGCCGCCTATGCCAAGCGCAACATGGCGCAAGACCAAGTGGTTTTGATGCAGCGCTTGGGCTTTGACTCTTTTGATGTGCTGGCGCATGACCGAGGTGCCCGTGTGGCCCATCGGCTGGGCATGGACCACCCGCAGGCGGTGCGCAAAATGGTCTTGCTCGACATCGCGCCCACGCTGGCCATGTACGCCCAAACCACCGAGGCTTTTGCACGGGCTTACTGGCATTGGTTCTTTTTAATCCAAGCCCACCCCATGCCTGAACGTTTGATTCAGGCCGACCCGGCCGCCTACGTGACCGATGTCATGGGCCAACGCAGCGCCGGGCTGGCCCCCTTCGATGCGCGGGCTCTGGCCGAATACCAGCGCTGCTTGGCCCTGCCGGGCGCAGCCCACGGGCTGTGCGAAGACTACCGGGCTGCGGCCAGCATCGACCTGGTGCACGACCGGGAGGACAGGGCGCAGGGGCGGCGACTGGCGATGCCTATTCAGGTGTTGTGGGGTGCACAAGGCGTGGTGCAACATTGTTTTGATCCGCTCAAGGAATGGCAAAAAGTGGCCCACCAAGTCAGTGGCCAGGCCCTGCCCTGTGGGCACTACATTGCCGAGGAAGCCCCAGACGCCTTGCTGGCGCAAGTGCTGCCGTTTTTAAGCCCGACGCCCGCATGAGCCAGCACAACCGACGCGGCATTCTCACCATGACGGGGTCCATGGTGTTTTTTGTGGTCAACGATGCACTGGTCAAGTGGGTCAGCGCCGACTTGCCTGCGTCGCAACTGATTTTTGTGCGCGGTGTCATGACCACCGCCTTGCTCTTGACCCTGGCGGCCTGGATGGGCCAGTTGAGCTTTTGGCGCAGCGCACTCACCCGCTCGGTGCCCATCCGGGGCCTGCTCGACAGTCTGGCCTCTTTCACCTACCTCACGGCGGTGTTCCACATGCCGCTGGGCAATGCCACCGCCATCAATTTGGCAGGTCCCTTGTTTTTGACGGTGCTGGCGGTGTTCTTTTTACGCGAACGGGTGAACCTGGGCCGCTGGGCTTTGATCTTGCTGGGCTTTGCTGGCGTGCTGCTGGTGGTGCAACCGCGCGCGGACGACTTCAATGCCTACGCTTGGTTGTGCCTGTTCGCCGCCATGTTGCATGCCGGGCGCGATTTTTTAACCCGCATGGTGCCCGCCCAAGTGCCCTCTTTGCTCATCACCTTGTCCACCGCCATCATGGTGACCCTGCTGGCGGGCGTGTGGAGCTTGTTCGAGCCTTGGCAAGCTATGAGCAGCACGCACATCGGGCAGTTGTTTGCGGCGTCCGTGTGCCTGGCCGTGGGCTACCACCTGCTCACCCTCAGCATGCGCTGGGGCGACATGAGCGTGATCGGACCTTTTAGATACAGCGGCTTGCTGATGGCGCTGCTGCTGGGTTACCTGATGTGGGGCGACGTGCCCAACGGGCTGGCTTGGTGCGGCATTGCACTGGTGGTGGCAGCGGGTTTGGGCTTGCTGCAGGCCGAGCGCCTGCGCCAGCAGGCTGTGCTGCCCAAGGACTGAGCTGCGCCCGGCCCTCGATGGGGGGTTTACCGGTTTTTCTGGATTTGCTCGCTTTACAGGCTTCGCTGGCTAGCGACAAGCCGCAGCCAACGCCTGATCGATGTCCCACAGAATGTCGTCCAGGTTTTCCAAGCCGACCGAAATACGCACCATGTCGGGGGGCACGCCTGCCGCCAGTTGCTGGGCATCGTCCAGTTGCCGGTGGGTGGTACTGGCCGGGTGGCTGATCAGGGTGCGGGTGTCCCCAATGTTGACCAAGTGGCTCATGAACTGGGCCGACTCGATGAACTTGACGCCTTGCGCCAGCCCCCCTTTCACGCCAAACGACAACAGCCCCGAGGCCCCGCGCATTTGGCGCAACATTAAGGCGTGTTGCGGGTGATCGGGCAGGCCCGGGTAGTTGACCCAAGCCACACGGGGGTCGTCCTTCAGAAACCGGGCCACCCCGAGGGCGTTGTCGCAGTGTTTTTGCATGCGCAGGGGCAGGGTTTCGACGCCTTGCAGAATTTGCCAAGCGCTCATGGGGCTGAGTGCAGCGCCGAAAACCCGCAGACTTTCCATGCGGCAGCGCATGCTGAAACCAAAGTCACCAAAGGTTTCGTAAAACTTCACGCC
>CAMDXR010000089.1 GCA_945877725.1 Limnohabitans sp. Rim8 | reverse complement strand
CCTTACTTCAAATTACCCGACAGGAATTGCTGCAAGCGTTCGCTGCGGGGCTTGAGCAAAATGTCGCCCGGCGTCCCTTGTTCCTCCACCCGGCCTTGGTGCAAAAACATCACCTGGCTGGAGACTTCGCGGGCAAAGCCCATTTCGTGCGTCACCACCACCATGGTGCGGCCCTCGTGGGCCAGCGCCTTCATGACCCGCAGCACCTCGCCCACCAGCTCCGGGTCCAGGGCCGATGTGGGTTCGTCAAACAGCATGACTTCGGGCTCCATGGCCAGCGCACGGGCAATGGCCACGCGTTGCTGCATGCCGCCCGAAATGTGCGCCGGGTAGTGTTGCATGGCCTGGGGGTCAAGGCCCACTTGGTTCAGGTAGGTTTGTGCCCGTTCGCGGGCTTCTGCTTTGCTCAGGCCCAGCACTTGGATGGGGGCTTCCATGACGTTCTCGAGCACCGTCATATGGCTCCACAGGTTGAAATGCTGAAACACCATGCCCAGCCGGGTGCGCAGGCGCTCCAGTTGCCGAAGGTTAGCGGCTTGCAACATGCCATCGGGGGCCAGCTGGAGTTCCAAGGCTTCTCCGGCCACGTTGATGCTGCCACTGTTGGGCCGCTCCAGCAGGTTGATGCAGCGCAAAAAAGTGCTTTTGCCTGAGCCACTGGAGCCGATGATGCTGATCACGTCGCCCGCATGGGCCGTGAGTGAGACGCCCTTCAAGACCTCGTGTGCGCCAAATCGTTTGTGAATGTCTTGAACAAGGAGCTTGGTGCTCATGAGGTGTGTACCGATAAAAAAACTAAAAACAGCCCGCAAGTCAAGCGCTTGGGCGTGGCCGCAGATGCGCCAGCCAATGCTTTTCTGCTTGGCGGAACAGCAGCACCATCACCAGCGTGAGGACCAGATAAATCAGCCCCGCACTCATGAAAGCTTCGAAGGGCAGATAAAACTCGGAATAAATCGAGCGCGCCGCGCCCGTAATGTCCAGCAGCGCGGGCACGGCGCTGGCCAAAGAGGTGCTGTGCAGCATCATGATCACTTCGTTGGAATAGCCGGGCAAACTGCGGCGCATGGCCGAGGGCATCACGACGCGGCGCAGGCAAGTCCAGCGGCTCATGCCGCAGGCGCGAGCGGCCTCAATCTCGCCCGGTGGCACATGGCGCATGGCCCCCGCCAACAACTCGGTGGTGTAGGCGCAGGTGTTGAGCGAAAAAGCCAGCGCCGCACAAAAGAACGGTTCTTTAAAGCCGCGCCACAACAAGGAATCGTCCCAACGGGCTTGGATGAACTCCATTTGCCCCAGGCCGTAATAAATCAAATAAACCTGAATCAGCAGTGGCGTGCCACGCAGTACATAGGTAAATAACCAAACCGGCTTGCGCAGCCAGAGGTGACGCGAGGTTCGGGCCACCGCCAAAGGCAAAGAAAACAGGCCCCCCAGCACGAGGGAGACCAGCAGTAAAGCCAACGAATTGAGGGTGCCGGTCCAGAAAAGCGCAAGGTTCTCTGGCTGCAAGATGACATCAAACTCCATTTAACCGTGCTCCTGCGCTTCGCCCTGGCTGTATTTTTTCTCGACCCAGCCCAGCACCCACATCGACAGCGAGGTCATGACCAAATACAAAAAACCAGCAAACGCCAAAAATAACAACGGCGCATTGGCGATCTCGCCGCGTGCAGCGGCTCCGGCCTGTTTGGCCAGATAAGTCATGTCTTGCAGGCCCAGCAAAGACACCAAAGCGGTGGATTTCATCAGGACCAACCAATTGTTGGTAAAGCCCGGCAAAGCCAACCGCACCATTTGCGGCAGCGTGATGCGCCAAAACACCTGCCAGGGGCGCATGCCAAAGGCCATACCGGCTTCCATCTGGCCCTTCGGGATGGCCAAAATCGCCCCCCTGAAGGTTTCGGTCATGTAAGCGCCATAAATGAAGCCAATGGTCAGCACGCCCGAGGTGAAGGGGTCGATTTCGATGGACTCGGAATAGCCCAACCACTCCAGCACATGGTTCAGGCCAATTTGCCCGCCATAAAACAACAGCAACATCAGCACCAGATCCGGAATGCCCCGGATCACGTTGGCATAAGCGCTGGCTGACCAGACTGCAACGCGCCGCCCGGAGAGCTTGGCCAAGGCCCCGGCCATGCCCAGCACCACCGCCACCAGCAAAGACGCCAACCCGACCTGAATGACCAGTAACGAGCCTTGCAGAATGCTCAGGATGTAGGGCGTCATGCGTGATGCGGCGCTGCGTTTAAAAAATCACTCGCCCCAAATGTTGACACCCGGCACGAACTCATCAGAGATTTTTTTCCAGCTGCCATCGGCCCGAATGTCCTTGATGGCTTTGTCCAGCGAGGCTTTCAGGTCTTTGTCTTCCTTACGCAAAGCCACGCCCACGCCTTCGCCAAAATATTTTTTCATACTCAGGGCTTGGCCCACAAAAGCGTAGTTTTTGCCATCGGCCGTGTCCAGAAAACCGCCTTGCACTTCGACCACATCGGCCACAGTGCCGTCCAAGCGTCCGGCCTTGATGTCCAGATACACCTGATCTTGCGCGTCATAGCCCACCACGTTCACGCCTGCGGGAGCCAATACGCCCTTGGCATACTTTTCTTGGGTTGAGCCCTTGAGTACGCCAATCTTTTTGCCCTTCAGGCTGGCCGCACTGCCATCGGTCTTGATGTCTTTGCGCACCACCACTTTAGAGGGCGTGTTGTAGTACTTGCCGGTAAAAGCCACCTGGCGCAGACGCTCTTCGGTGACCGACATGGAGGAAATAATGGCGTCGTACTTTTTAGCCAACAGGCCGGGGACCATGGCGTCCCACTGTTGCTCGACAAAGACGCACTTGGCCTTGACCTTCTCGCACAAAGCCTCGGCAATCTTCACATCAAAGCCCGTGGGCTTGCCATCGGCGGTTTTGAAGGTGAAGGGTTTGTAGGTGGGGTCAATCGCGACCCGAATTTCTTTCCATTCTTTGGCTGCAACTGAAAAGCTGGCGGCCAGGACCAGGGCCCCTAAAAGCAATGATTTCTTGAACATGTGTGTCATCTCCCTTGGTTTAAAAAGCGTGTTAACGGTGGTAAAGCTCGTAAAAAGTACTTTTAAAGTGGACTTTTGTATGAAATTCGAGCATATCACCGCCGCCCAACCCCAAGGCACAGTAGTTCCCCTGTGACCCTTCAATAAATGGTCGACCCGGGGTCAACGCTGGTTTGCTTGCAACCCGCCTAAGCGGGCGCAGCCCGTAGCCCCCAAAATGTGGCAAAACAAGCCCACTTTGGGTCAAGCAAGCCCCAGCTTGCGTTTGCCGTTCTTAGAACAAAGCCCGTCATGAACACCCTCTTAAATGCCGAACAAACTGCCCAGGCGCTGCCCTACCCCTTGTTGGCCAGCGAGATCGCCTCTTTGCTGCAAGACCCGACGGTGCAAGTGCCGCCGCGCATCGTGCAAGCCTTGCACGGTGGGGGCAGTTTGTTCGTCATGCCTGCCGCCGATGCCCGCGTGGCCATCACCAAGCTCATCAGCTTCATCCCGGGCAATGCAGCGCGTGGTTTGCCCACTATTCAGGGCGATATCGTGGTGTTTGATGTGGCCACGGGCCAGCGCATTGCCCTGATTGACGGGCCCACCGTGACCGCCCGCCGCACCGCCGCCGTGTCTTTGCTGGCGGCCCAAAAACTGGCCCTGCGAACCGATGGGCCCATGTTGATCGTGGGGGCAGGCGTGCAGGGCAAATCACACCTAGAGGCTTTTCATGAAGGCTTGGGCGTGCGCGAGTTCTGGGTGGCCTCGCGCCAAGCGGCCAGTGCCGATGCCTTGGTTCAATATGCCCAAACGCTGGGCCTGAAGGCGCAGCGGGTGGACGACGCCAATGCCGCCTTGGCCCATTGCCCACTGGTGGCCAGCACCACACCCGCACAACAAGTGGTGCTTAATTCAATGCCGCGCAGTGATGCGTTTGTGGCGGCAGTGGGGGCCTTTAAGCCCCGCATGGTGGAATGGTCCGCCGAAGTTTGCCAACACCTGGCCCGAACCGGCACGCTGGTGGTGGACACCCGCGATGCCGACCACGAAGCGGGTGACTTGTTGCAAGCAGGCATCGATGTCAGCACCTTACCCACCCTGGCTGATGTGGTGATGCAAACCGAAACATGGCAACGTGCCAACCGACCGTCACCCGGGCCGGTCTTTTTTAAAAGCTGCGGCTGGGGCGGCTGGGATTTGGCGGCAGCCCGGTGCTTGGCTGGGTGACGGTGGGTTGACTGTGGGTTGAATGGGGATTGAGGGCTCCAATATCGCCGACCTAACCCGCTTGGCGAGGCCAAAAAATGGCTTTCGTATACCATTGAGTAAATTTACTCAATATCATTTTCATGAACTACCAGCGCGGCCACGTTCAGCTTTTGCAAAAGCGTCTGCAAGAGATCCCCCGCTTTATTACCATCGTAGCGGGGCCGAGGCAGGTGGGTAAAACCACGTTGGTTAGGCAGGCCGTGGGGCAAATTGAGCACCTGTTTATGTCGGTAGACCCTTCGGGCGAAAGCCTGCCGATGCTCAGGAACGTGCCTGCGTTGGCCCTTCAAGACGCCCCGGGTACCCCACGAAATGCCGCTTGGCTGATACGCACCTGGCAAGCGGCCCGTGCGCAGTGCGCCGAATTCAAAAGCAAGCAACCCGATCAGCCTTTTGTCTTCGTGCTGGATGAGATTCAAAAAATTTCTCACTGGCCCGATACCGTCAAAGGCCTATGGGATGCCGACCGTGCTCAAGGTTTGCCCATGCATGTGGTCTTGCTGGGCAGTTCGCCCTTGCTTATCCAGAAGGGTTTAACCGAGAGTTTGACGGGGCGCTATGAGCTGATTCGTGCCACCCATTGGTCGTTCGGGGAAATGCATCAAGCGTTTGATTTCACGCTCGACGAATACATCTATTTTGGCGGCTACCCCGGCAGTGCGCCGCTGATCAGGGACGAAGAGCGCTGGCGCAATTACGTGCTGGCCAGCTTGGTGCAGCCCAGCATCGAAGCCGATATTTTGCAAATGGCGCGGGTAGACAAACCGGCGCTGCTGAAGCAGTTGTTCAGCTTGGGGGCGATTTACTCCGGTCAAATTTTGGCCCTTGGCAAAGTCAAAGGGCAACTGCTAGACGCTGGCAACGAAACCACGCTGGCCGGTTATCTGGACTTGCTGGGACACGCAGGCCTGTTAACGGGCTTGCAAAAGTACCACGTAGGTGCCGCCCGCAAGCGTGCCTCTGCACCCAAGTTCAACGTGCTCAACACGGCGCTCATGTCCAGCGCCACCCCCTACACTTTTGCACAAGCGCGGGCAGATCGGAGCTACTGGGGCCGGTTGGTGGAAAGCACGGTGGGTGCGCACCTGTGCAACAGCGCCCGACTGAATGAAAGTGTCAGTTATTGGCGAGAAAGCCCGCATGAGGTGGACTTTGTCATCAACGATGCGTTGCGCCGAACAGCGATTGAGGTCAAAGGTGGCAGCAGCATCGGCTCGTTGAGTGGCTTGTCGGAGTTTGCCCACCAGCACCGAAACAGCCAAACGCTGTGCGTGGGTCCGGGGGGTGTCGCATTGACTGAGTTTTTGTCGTATCCGCTCAGCCATTGGCTGAACCCCAAATGACGGTTCCTATTGAGCGGTCCGTTTATCAAAGTAGCAAGTCAGACACGCTAAACACCCGCACGCCCATTGGTCATTACCAGAACACGCGCGGATGGGTGCTGCTGGGAGACCCCGGCTCGGGAAAGTCTACGACCTTTGAATCCCTTGCCAAGCAGGAAGGGGGAACCTGTCTCAAGGTCAGTGACTTTATGGACATGCCACTGACCGTTGCTTGGAACGCCCCCCTCTTTTTGGATGGCTTGGACGAAGCCACGGCAGTTGGTGGGCAAACACCGCTGAGTCGCATTCGAAGCAAATTGGTGGAACTGGGCACGCCCAATTTTCGGATTTCTTGCCGAGAAGCCGACTGGCGTGGCACGGTGGACAGCCAAGCGCTGCAAAAACTCGTCAACGAAAACGAGTTTGAAGAACTGCACCTTGCCCCGCTGAATTCCCAAGAAATTGTTCAGTTTGCTGCCTACTGGCTTAAGGCAACCGAAGAAGTTGCGCAAGCCTTTGTGGCAGAGGCCGAAAACAGAGACTTGGAGGGCTTGCTCGCCAACCCGCAAACATTGCGCCTGTTGATCGAAGCCGTGGGCAGCCAGCCCGACGATTGGCCGCGCAGCAAAGCCGAGACGTATCAAAAAGCCTGCGAAAAGCTGGTGCTTGAGCAAAATGAAGAACATCTGGCCGCGCAGCGAGACAGGGCATTAACCGACGGTCAACTGTTGCAAGCGGCGGGTTATCTGAGTGCGGTGTTGTTGTTGTCCGGTTGTCGTGCGTTGGCTTGGCAAAGGCAGAGCACCAACCAAACGCTGGAGACCCCCAAGGTACTGGTTTTGAATGAATTGGGCACGCCACGCTTCGACAGCGATGCAACACCCGGCTTGGACACCTGCCGCGCTGTGCTGACCACGCCCTTGTTTTCGGGCGATGGCAAGGGAAACTTCGTCCCGGTGCATCGCACAGTGGCTGAGTATTTGGGGGCCCTATTTCTAGCGCAGCGCATCCGCGCACATTTGCCAGCTAAACGGATCTTGGCCCTGATTCAGGGGCAAGACGGTGGCGTGGTGCCCGAGCTAAGAGGCCTGCATGCGTGGCTGGCGGTGGTGGCCGACAACAGCGTGCGCAGCATCCTGATTGCGCATGACCCGTTGGGTTTGGTCTTGCATGGCGATGTGATGAATTTCAGCTCCCAAGAAAAGGTCCAGCTTTTGCAGGCCTTCCAGCAAGAAGCCCAGTTGTATGCACATTTTCGGCAGCAAAACTGGGCCAGGCGTCCCATGGGTGCCCTGGCAACGCCAGACATGGAGGCGCATTTTAAAGAGTGGGTGCAATCGCCGGACCGCAGTGCCACTCACCAAGCGGTATTGGGCTGCGTGCTGGACGCCATGGAATATGGTCAGCCCATGCCGGCCCTCACCGATGCGCTGGAGCGGATTGTGGGCGACAAAAGCTATTGGCTTGTTTTGCGGCGCGCTGCTTTGTCTGCACTGTGTGCGGGTTCTGCCAGCAGCAAAGACTGGACAGACCCCTTGCGAATTTTGGAGACCTTGCGCCAAGGAACAATAGAAGACATCGACAACAACCTGCTGGGTGTGCTGCTGTGCAAGCTTTACCCTGCCGTCATTCGGGCCGAAGACCTTTGGTTGTATTACAAGCCGAGTGCGTTATTTTATATCAATCAGTACTACTTATTTTGGGTAACGCTCTCCAAAAGCTATGCGCCGCCTGAGGACATTCCTGTATTGATGGAGGGCTTACTGGCTTCCGGGATTCGTCTGGAAACCAATATTACGCAGCATCACCTGAGTGAGACCATGGGGACGCTGCTGCTTGAGGCCATTGAACATTTTGCAGAGCTAAGGCCTGTGGACCGCGTATACCAATGGTTTGGTTTGGGGACAGACGCGTACGTTAAAAACAAGCTCGATCAGAAAAGCCAACAAGCGTTGGGGCAATGGCTTTGCGGACATCCGCTGATGTTTTGTCAACTGCTCACGCACAGCGTGGCGGTACTCGAAAAATCAGACAGACCGACTCACATGTGGCTGAACGACATCCATAACATCTTGTGTAAAGCCGAAGTACCCGCAGGGGGTGAGGACTGGTATTTAGATCTGGCCGAAACCCGTACCGATAATTTTCGGTGGACTCTTGTGAGGCATGCGTTTAACCTCGTAGAACAACGCTCAGGAGCCAATGCAGCGTTGGAACGTTTGTCGCAGTGGACCCAACAGCACCCCATGGATTTGGAGTGGGTGAATGCAGTCATTCTTTCTTGCCCATACTCCCCGGATGCAGAGCGATTTGAATGGCTTGAACAAGAGCTAGAAATTAAAAAAGAAGAGGCCCAAAATAACAAAGAAGAACTTGCATTTTTAAGCAAGGAGCTGCCCAAATTGGCAGGCAATGAAGCCAGCTTGAACTTGTTGGTGTTCATCGGCGAGGGGTTAAGCGTCTACGAAGCGTACCCACCGCCACCCCAAGAACAGCTGCTTGAAAAGCTTCACAACAATCCCCACTGGGTGCAAATGGCGCTTGCCGGTTTGCGCCATTGCCTGCGCGTCAGCGATCAGTTGCCCAGGGTGGCCGATATATTGGCTTCGTACCGAAAAGGGCAAGGCTACAACATGGGTACGCCCCTGCTGGCCGCCATGCAGCTGCGGTATGACGAAACGCCAGTCACAGCCACCTCTACCGCGTTCGACCTGGACGATACTTTGCTGCAAGCGTTGGTGGCTTTTCGGCTGACTCACAACTTTGGCGCTACACCTGAATGGTTCACTGCGCTGGCTCAAGCCCAGCCAGACTTGGTGGCTGAGGTCATGCTGCCCTATATGCAGCAGCGGTTTGCCGACAAGGCAGAACATGTTCATGGGCTGTATGAACTGACGCAAGACCCACATTACCTTGCTGTCGCGCAGCGGGTAGCACCTGCGCTGGTACAGGCACTGCCAAGAAAAATCGGCAGCAAGCAGTTGTCCAGTTTGCGAGGGTTGGTCGCTTGCGTGCTTCGCACGTTGGACCGCAGCCAACAGCTGGCGCTGGTTGCGCAGCGCGTCGCTAAGCCAGGTATGGACATCGCGCAACACGTTTACTGGCTGACCGCAGGCGTTCAGCTAGACCCCCAAAGCTATTTGCCACGCTTGAAGCACTATTTGCAGGGCAACCAAACGCGCGTTGCACACGCCTGCGACCTTTTGCGTGAGCTAAGCCTAGATGAAACCGCTTTAGCGCAACTCACACTCGAGGTCAAAGCCTATTGGGTTGAATTATTGGGCAAGCATTACCCTCCTTCTTTAAGACCTGATCAGCGTGGTGCCCAAATTGTCACTACAGCCATGGCGAGCACAGAATTTGTGGAGCGACTCATCGCCCACATTGCCGCTGATCCGTCAGACGCGGCCTGCCAAGCCTTGGCCAGCCTGGCGCAACAGCCCCCACTGCAGCCTTGGACTGAACACCTGCAAAAAAGGATGTACGAACAACAAATTTTGCGCCGCAAAGCACTGTTTAAACACGCATCGGTCTCTGAAGTCTGCCAAACCCTGGCCAACCGGCAACCCTCCAATGCCGCCGACCTTTGCGCCCTGGTGGTCGATCAAGTGACTCAATTAGCCCATGAAATACGCCACGGCAACACCAACGACTACCGCCAATATTGGAACGGTGAAACGCCCAAACTCGAGAACGATTGCCGGGATTGTTTTCTTTCTGACTTGAAGAAGCGCCTGGACCGGCTGGGTGTGTCCGCAGAACCCGAGGGCAACTATGCAGAGGAAACGCGCGCAGACATCAAAGTCATCCATGGCGCATTGCAGATACCCATCGAGATCAAACGTGACATAAATTCGGCACTCTGGACCGCCATAAGCGATCAACTTGTTGCCAAATACAGCCGGGAAGTTGCCAGCGACGGCTATGGCATTTACATCGTCTTTTGGTTCGGTGGAAACAACTTGCGCCCAGCAGGCGATGGTGGCAACAAGCCCAAAACGGCCAAAGAGTTACAAGACCGCCTTGCCGCGACTGTGCCGCAGGCCTTAAGAAATAAGATCACCGTGTTGGTTATCGACTGCGCACAACCAGCATCAAAATCATTCAAACCCCTAGAACCATAAAAAAACCGCGCAAACCACCAAGAGCGTGCGCGGCGGTTTTTTAGTGAGCAGTGCTCAGCGCCCCACCACCCGCGCCATCTCCAGGCACTTGTTGGAGTAACCCCACTCGTTGTCGTACCAAGCCACCACCTTGATGAAGGTGCTGTCCAGTGCAATGCCCGCATCGGCGTCGAACACACTGGTGCACACCTCGCCCCTGAAATCGGTCGACACCACTTTGTCGGTGGTGTAACCCAGCACGCCCTTGAGCGCGCCTTCGCTTTGGGCTTTCATCTCGGCGCAAATCTCGGCATAA
>CAMDXR010000088.1 GCA_945877725.1 Limnohabitans sp. Rim8 | reverse complement strand
GCATCTTGCACCGGCTGATTGGCGTTTGCGACGATGGTGTTCAACTCGGCAATGCTGTCTGCGCCTGCTGCGGCTGCTGTAGCCACCGCTGCAGCGACAGGTGCAATGTTGCTTGCCGTTGCTCTTGTGATACCCAGTGTCTGCAGTGCGGCAAGCAAGGCTTCGTTGGTGGGCAATGTGCCGCCGTCGGCAGCGTCTTGCACAACTTTGACAGCATCGGCCAACAACATTAACTCGGGCGCACTGTCCACTTCTGAAGCAACTTTGCTGTCAACAGCGCTGTTGAGCAAATTAGTTTGTGCTGGCGTACCTGTGGTCGCCAAAATGCCGAGCACCTGGTAGTCAGCCAATAATGGCACGGTATTGGTGGTGTTTGCGCCGTAGGCTTCTACCTTGTTGGCAGCGGTCACGACAGCTTCGATCGATGTTTTGTTTTCTGGGTTGGTGTTTAGCAATGCCAAGTAACTGTTGACTTGAACTGCATCAGCTGGGGTGGTTACGCCGGCAATATTGGCAGCGGCATAGTTTTCCTGTGTTGGCGTAGCCGTTCCAGCAACGTCCTTTGAAAAGGAAACAAGGGTATTGACTGCTGCAAGCGTCACGACTGCACTCAGTTCTGCCAAAGTGTCAGCTCCAGCGACCCCCGCTTTGGCCAACTCTGCTGTGATGGCTGCAATGTTTCCAGTGGTTGCATTTGTTACGCCAAGCGTATTCAATGCGTTAAGCAAGTTTGCATTGGTTGGCAATTGGCCCCCATCGGCTGCGTCTTGCACCACTTTAACGGCCGCAGCTAACAAGTTCAACTCAGTGAAGCTGTCTACACCGGTACCGACTTTGCCGTCGACAGCGTTGTTCAGCAAACTGACTTGCTGTGCTGTGCCGTCACTGCCCAATACACCCAAGGTTTGGTAATCGATCAAGGTGGGGACCGAATTGCTGCTGCTGACAGCGTAAGCTTCAACCCTGTTGGCTGCCGCCGCAATGGCTTCTATGGCAACTTTGGTTGACGGATCAATGTTGGCCTCTATCAGGAAACTGTTGACCTGGGTTTTGTCAGCCTCCGTAATGACGCCTGCGATGTCGGCTGCTTTGTAATTGGCCAGAGTGGGTTCTGCTGTATTGGCAATATCTGCGGCGAAATTTTGAATGCCTTTTAGCGTATCGGGTGCGGCGGCGGTCGCGTTATTTTTCTTTTTCTGATTCAAAAGAAAGCCGCCCACGGCACCTACCCCCAATAAACCCAGTGAATAATAGGCCAAGAAATCAAGCGGCAAGGCCGTGGTTTCGCCTGTTAAGTAATCCACTGCGGCATTGAGGGAACTGGTTTGGGTGTCGCTAACAATTTCAATCCAATTGGGACTGTCCAGCTCAACATCGGGCGCCAGATAATAATCATTGAGTTGAACCAGTTTTTCACCTGCTTCTGTCTCAAAAATCAAATCGTTGTCGATCCGCTTCAAGAATAATTTTTTCCCAGCCGGATTGTTGGGACCGAAGACCTCAGCACCTTCAATTTTTACAACGATTTTTGTTCCGCGCTTAACACGGTGCTCAAAGCTTCCCTTAGCGGTATTTTTGAGAAAATCAAAATTTTGCAGTGTTTTACCGTCGTCCACCGTCAATTTTATTTTGAACGGGTTGGCGTATTTTTGACCATTTGTTGCCAGCGGCATTTGAGCAGTGGGCAGGTTCAAAGCGACGACGACTTTGGAATTTTTATCAACTGGATTCATGATTTTCTCAATTTATATAAAAGAATTGATTAAAGGCATCTCATATTCGAAATTAGCTTCTTAGTTCAGGCATATAAGCCTTGGTTTAATGCTGAGTTTCGGCAACTGAAATTGGATGGATAAATTAAAAACTAGAAGCTTCTGACTCAAAAGGAAGAATTCGAATTCAATCCCATGGCGTTGAAAAAAATTTCATGCGCGAGACAAAGTGACCATTGATAAAATAAGGAGTCAAAATTTTGTCAAATCTATCAATAACACTTAAAGCGTAAAGCGACATAATATTTTTGATTTTCAGAGACATCCCGAGCTCTTTAAAAGGGTGCTTCATGGTGATGTAAGCCGAATCAACAACAGAACTTATTTTCATTCTAAAGTTTTCATTTTTTAATTTGGTGTTGCATTTTAAGTGCATATGTATCATTGAACAACGGATAAAGTGTAAAAATTGTAATTGTGTATCTTTGGAATGCTATTCCCAAATAACGTTTGTTTTGGGACTAAAAAATAAGGTTTCTGAACCAGGATGACGGGAACTTTTGCCATTGGATCCGCTCAAAGTCAAAGAACTTTCAGGGGCATAAAGGTTTCCTTTGGGACAAAAAACATCTGCTGTGGCTTGCTGATGGGCTTGCCTTGAGCAAGCTCACAGATACGCGCCATTCATCCCCAAACCTTGTGATGCAAGCCAAACAGAAATGGCCACGGCTTGGATGCCGGTGTAACAGTCTGGTCGATAATCCCCCCTTCGGTTTTCACACGGCCCGCTTTCGTCGCGGGCTTTCATTTGCGGAGCATTCAATGAGTAATTTCCAAACAATCGGCGCAAGAGCCACAGGACTGGCCACTCTGGCCGCTGATGGCACGGTATTGGACACCTGGTTTCCAGCACCCGAACTGACCGATGGCGTGAGCACCAGCGCCAGCACCCGATTGACAGCGGCCGAAGCGGTGGCCGCGCTGGGCGCAGATGCAGCCCAAGCTTTGGCACCCTGCAGCATCCGCAATGTGACGGTGGTTGCCGTTCGCACCGAGATCAAAAACTTGGCCGATGCGCCAACTGATGCGCACGATGCTTACCTGCGCCTGCACTTGCTGAGCCACCGACTGGTGCAACCGCACGGTGCCAACATGGCCGGTATCTTTGGCCTGCTGGCGAATGTGGCTTGGACCAACTTTGGGCCATGTGCTGTGGCCGATGTGCCAGCAGCGCGGCTGAAAGCCCGGTCCACTGGGCGTCTGCTGGAGATCAAGGGAGTCGACAAATTCCCGCAAATGACCGATTACGTGGTGCCATCGGGCGTACGCATTGCCAACGCTGACCGGGTTCGTTTGGGCGCGCATTTGGCCAGCGGCACCACGGTCATGCACGAAGGCTTTTGCAACTTCAATGCCGGCACTCTGGGCGCATCCATGGTGGAAGGGCGCATCAGTGCGGGGGTGGTGGTGGACGATGCCAGTGACATTGGGGGCGGCGCCTCGATCATGGGCACTTTGTCGGGCGGCGGCAAAGAGGTGATCAAAGTCGGCAAAAGGTGCCTGTTGGGTGCCAACGCGGGCATCGGCATTTCTTTGGGCGACGATTGCATTGTCGAGGCCGGTTGCTACATCACGGGCGGTAGCCGGGTGCAACTGCCGGACGGCTCGGTCATGAAAGCCAAAGAGCTGTCGGGAAAAAACGGCATTTTGTTCCGTCGCGATTCACAGTCAGGGGCCTTGCACGCCATTCCGCGCAACAAAAGCTGGGGCGAGCTGAACGCCGAGCTGCATAAAAACTGAGATCTTCACACGGCCCGATGACGGGCCGTTTGTGACAAGCCTAGGGAATCGCCTCGCATTGAATAGGCAACTGACGCACTAAGCCCTGAAAATTAAACTTATTTTTTGTGGGTCTCGATTTTCTTTTGCGTCATATCGGCGATCAAATCGGTCTGCACGTTGTCACGGTGCAATAGCAAGCCAAGAATGGTGGCGCCGTGTTCGATGGCGATGGAGGTGTAGCGGATATCCCCTTCCACTCGGCATTGAGAAGGTAACTCGACGCGCTCGCGGGCCACGATGTTGCCGATCACATGCCCTGCAACCACCACAAAATTGGCCGTGATGTTGCCTTGTACTTGCCCCTGGGCACCGATCACCACCGTCACATCGTGATCGGGTTCCGCCTCGATATCGCCAATCACAATGCCGTCGACGCGCACACTTTCTTTCAACCGAAGATTCCCTTGCACGATGGCTTGAGGGCCGATCAGGGTTTCAAACTTTTCATTGCCACCCTGAAGTGGGCTGCTTTTGTTACGCGATTTTCCAAACATACGATGTCTCCCTGTGTTTTATTACCAACCCGACCTGACCCCTTATTTGCGATCTGCCCACAAGGCCTGTAAAGGTGTCTCGGGATTGATCGGACGATTTTTGTACAGCACTTCATAGTGCAAATGAGGCCCCGTGGACCGGCCTGAATTGCCCAGCCTGCCCAGCGTTTGTCCGCGCAGTACGACATCTCCCACCGCAACTTGCCTTTGGTCTAAGTGGGCGTAGCGAGAGATGTAGTGGTGTGCGTGTTCAATTTCGACAAATTGACCATAAGCGCCGGAATATTCCGAACGCAAAACCCGGCCGGGGGCGGTGGCAATGACGGGCGCTTGCCAGGCCGCAATCAGGTCCAAGCCCTCATGAAAGGCTCGGTCATGCGTCAAAGGGTCGGCTCTTCCGCCAAAGCGACTGGTCATGCCGAAGTCGCCCTTCAATGGACTGCTGACGGGTAACAGGGCCATTTTTTCTTGCTCTGATTGCCAAGATTGGCCCATCAAGGCCACCGTTTGCTCGGTCCGCTCCAGCGTCTCTTCGGTGGTGACCAGATTTTCTGGCGACCGCGCCCAAGCAGGCAGGGTTAACAAACGCAAAGGCCCGCCTTGCCCAGGCAAGCGCATCCAAGGTGATTTTTTGTCTTCCAAAATAGGGGTTTCGCTTTTCCAGCCTAACTCTTGCATCCACTGAAGCTTGTCTTTTTGCAGCGTTTCCAGACGGGTTTGCAGCGTGTTCAAGCGCTCTTGCAAAGACTTCACCTTGGCGTTGTGCTCATGCTCCAAGTCTTGCATTTGGGTTTGGCTGACCACCCCCCCCATGCTGCGAACCAATCCGGGGATGTAATCCACGGCGACCCGGACACCCATGAAGTAAAGCAGCGCACCCAACAACACGAGCCCCGCCATGATGCTCAAGCTGCCGACAAGCAAACGGCGACCCGTTAATGAAAAAGTAATGATGCGATTGGCCGGTCCGCCTATCCATATCAGTTGCATGCCCTGTTCCCAAGCTGTTCAAGCGCCAGACCTGGCGAAAGATCAACAACGCAAAGCTCGCATCATACGCAACACAGAGCCATCAATAGCTCAATTAAGAACTAACAATTATTATTTAGTACTCATATCATTTATTAATTCAATAAGATGCCGAATAGCTTTCCAAGACCATCCCCTGCGGGAACCCCTCCCCGTGGGAGGCTGCCCCTGCGGCCGAATGTGCTTATCCCCCGTGGGAGGCTGCCCCTGCGGCCGAATGGTGAATCTGGCTATTGGGTTTGAATAAGGTAACAAAGCTTTAATCAGCCTTCGAGCCCAATCAAACATTCGCGAGCAGGGGCTCGCTCCCACTCAGAACAACTGTCACTTGCAATGGCCAACTCGCTCCCACTCAGAACAACGGGGCTCAATCCCCGTGGGAGGCTGCTACTGCGGGCGTCATCCCCGTGGGAGGCTGCCCCTGCGGCCGAATGGTGAATCTGGCTATTGGGTATGAATAAGGTGACAAAGCTTTAATCAGCCTTTGAGCCCAATCAAACATTCGCGAGCAGGGGCTCGCTCCCACGCAGAACAACTGTCACTTGCATTAGTCAACTCGCTCCCACTCAGAACAACTGTCACTTGCATTGGCCAACTCGCTCCCACTCAGAACAACGGGGCTCAATCCCCGTGGGAGGCTGCCCCCTGTGGGAGTCATCCCCGTGGGAGGCTGCCCCTGCGGCCGAATGGTGAATCAGGCTATTGGGTTTGAATAAGGTGACAAAGCTTTAATCAGCCCTCGAGCCCAATCAAACATTCGCGAGCAGGGACTCGCTCCCACGCAGAACAACTGTCGCTTGCAATGGCCTACTCGCTCCCACTTAGAACAACTGTCACTTGCATTGGCCAACAACCTCTCACGAAGACCAAGACGCACCTGCTAAGTCCAAAGAACAACTACAACGACCCAGGGCTTCAGGGCTTGGACAAGTGTTTTTTTGCCAATGCCAGATACCAGTCTAGACAACCCGGGTTGGCCATGGCGTCTTTGTTGACCACCTTTTCTAGGGGCTGGCCCAGCATGAGCTTTTTGATGGGCAACTCTTGCTTTTTGCCGGACAAGGTTCGGGGTATTTCGGCCACCTGAAAAATCTCGTTGGGAATAAACCTAGGGCTCAAGGCCACTTTGATGGCGTTGTTCAGGCGGGCTTTCAGGGCCTCGTCTAAGGTCGTGCCCGGGCGCAACACCACAAACAAGGGCATATAGCTTTCTTTGCCCAGGTATTCCAAGTCCACCACCATCGAGTCCATCACCTCGGGCAGGGCTTCTACAGCGCTATAAAGCTCACTGGTACCCATGCGCAGACCGTAGCGGTTGATGGTGGCGTCGCTGCGCCCGAAGATCACGCAACCTTCCCCTTCGCCCAGGGTTTCGGGTTGGGCGCTGCCGATGCGCAACCAATCTCCGTGCCGCCAGACCCCGCCCATGCTGGCAAGGCCATCGCCACCGCCGGGCTGACGGCCATGCCCTGCGGGGTACATCTCGAAATAACTGGCCAAGTAACGGGCGTTGTCTTTGTCGCCCCAAAAGAACAGTGGCATGGACGGTATGGGTTGGGTGCACACCAACTCGCCGACCTCGCCTTTGACGGGTTGGCCCGCCTCGTTCCACGCCTCGACAGCCGCACCCAGCATGCGGCATTGCATGACGCCCGGTTCTTCAGGCAGCTCCCGGTGGCCCCCCACAAAGGCCCCCGCAAAGTCGGTGCCGCCTGAAATATTGCACCACCAGATGTCGGTCCCCATGCGCTTGAACTGTTCCACCCCCCAGGTTTGGGTTTCGGGTGAAAGGGGCGAGCCCGTGGTGCCCAGCGCCCGCACACGCGAGAGGTCGCCACAGCGGACAAGGTCCAGCCCGGCTTTCTGACAATTGGCAAAAAATGCCGCGCCTGCGCCGAAAAAGCTCACTTGCTCTTCGACTGCCATGCGCCACAACACCCCCCAATCGGGGTTGTCCTTGCTGCCGCCGGGGTTGCCGTCGTAAATTATGCAGGTCACCCCGTTCAGCAAGCCGGCCACTTGGGCGTTCCACATGACCCAACCGGTGGAGCTGTACCAATGAAAACGCTCGCCAAAGCTGTTGGGGTGGTAACTGCAGCCCACATCGTTGTGCAAAATTTTGTTCGCCAGCGCCACGATGACGGTGCCGCCATGACCGTGCACGATCGGCTTAGGCAACCCCGTGGTGCCACTTGAATAAACGATCCACAACGGGTGGTCAAACGGCAACCACAAGGGCTCAAACGCCGACACTTCCGCATCGTTGCGCGCCGTAATGACCGACATCAGCGCGCTCGCGGCCACATCACAGCGGGCCAGATCCAGTGTGCCCAAGTTGTCGTGCAAGATGACATGCTGCACGCTGGGCAGGGCGTCTTTCAGTTCTTGCACCACGCCCATGCGGTCAAAATCACGGCCGCCGTAGCTCACGCCATCCACCGCAAACAACACCTTGGGTTCAATCTGTTTAAACCGATCCAGCACGGCGTGGGTGCCCATGTCCGGCGCACAAATGCTCCAAATGCCCCCAATGCTGGCGGTGGCCAAAAAGGCCACCATCGCCTCGGGAATATTGGGCAAATAAGCCGCCACACGGTCCCCCGGCTGCACGCCCTGCGCCAGCAAATGCAGGGCCATGGCCGCCACCTGGCGCTCTAACTCGGGCCAACTCAGCTCGCGGCGCTGCCCTTTTTCGTTCCGACTGATCACGGCCAACAACCCGGCTGCGTGCGCCGCTTGAACATGCCGCATCACTTGGTGCGCGTAGTTGGTCTTGGCACCGACAAACCAACGCGCCCCGGGCATGACGTTGTCAGCCAATGCGGCCGTGTGCGGGGTGGGCGATTCGAGCTCGAAATAATCCCAAATGCTTTCCCAAAAGCCATTCAAGTCGGTAACCGACCAGCGCCACAGGTCGTTGTAATTGGCAAAACTCAGTCCCCGCTGGTCCCGCAACCAATTTTGATAAAGCCTGATTTGAGGCACATACGGCGGCGTGGCCACGGCCCGTGCTGGCACCCCCGCAGAGGCTGCGCTGGATGCACCCGTGAATGGCGCTGTCGATGCCATGGTTTGGGCCAAATTGTGGTGACGGTCTGTAGGTGTCTGGGCGGTGCTCATGCCAATCAGGTTAGCAGTGGGCAGGCTTGGCTGTCATGCGCGTCAACCCTGAAACATGCACCTAAGTGACAGCCCCGACCGTCCCGACCCGTGCCACCCGGCCCGATCAGCGCCACTGGGCCTTTTAAACACGCCTTTAAAACGCGCCTCTTAAACAGGCCCTTAACCACTTTCGGTGCTTAACCAGGCACCGTCTCACAACGTCCCTGGCCTGCGGCAAGGCCCCTGAAGTCGCTGGTCCACGCCTGCGCTTTCAGGTCAATTTGGATGCGTTCATTGTCTATTGCCGTCATCAGGCCATTAGGAATGAGTGAAAAACCATAGGGCTCCAACCCGTCGATGCGCAAACGGCGAACGGCTTTTTTATCCCAATCGATGCGCACTTCTCTTACCCAGGTGCAGCGTTGCGGCGTATAGGCCACGGCACACGACAACACCACAGACGACGCTGAGGGCAGGGGGGCGGTTACGGGTTTCGTCGTGGCGCTGGCGTGTCCCAAGCAGCCCAAAACGACAAGATAAACGCCGATTTTCCAGCGCTTCACTCGGTCCCGTCTTTCTGCATGCGCTCGCTTTTCCAGTAGACATCGTCCCCACCGTTCATGCGGTTCAGCACGCGGGCCAGTACAAACATCAGGTCTGACAAGCGGTTCAGGTACTGGCGCGGGGTTTCGTTGATGGCCTCTTCGTTGCCCAGAGCCACGCAGGCGCGCTCGGCACGGCGCGCCACCGTGCGGCAAATATGGGCTTGCGAGGCCCCGCGTGTGCCCGCGGGCAAGATGAACTCGGCCAACTTGGGCAACTTGGCGTTGTAGGTTTCTAAAGCGTCATCGAGCGCTGCGACCGCCTCGGCCTTGAGCAACTCAAAGCCGGGGATCGACAATTCACCCCCCAAGTTGAACAATTGGTGCTGCACCTCGACCAACAAGGCACGCACATCGTCGGCCATGTCCTCGCACAACAACAAGCCGATGTGCGAATTAAGTTCGTCCACCTCGCCCATGGCGTGCACGCGCAAACTGTTTTTGGACACGCGCTGGTTGTTGCCCAGGCCAGTGGTGCCGTTGTCCCCGGTGCGGGTGGCGATTTGTGTCAGTCGGTTGCCCATTTAAAAATCCTTTTGTTGACCAAGATTGTCAGCCAAGAAGGTTGGACTTGTCTGACACTTGACAGCAAACCCCCAATTTGGGGCGTAAACTGCGTTTTTCGCTTGTCAGGCGGGTCAGCCTCGCCTTCACCGGAGACCGTCTATGAATGCCCCCATCGCCGCCGTCCATTTGGCCCCTGAAATCGCGCAACGCGAAGTGCCCGAGGCTTTTTTAGCCGCCCTGAAGGCCCGTTTTCAGGGCAATTGTTCCACCGCTCTGGTGGTGCGCGAGCAACATGGCCGCGACGAATCGGCCTTTACCCATGTGCCCCCACCCGCCGCCGTGGTGTTTGCCGAAAGCACGCAAGACGTAGCCGATGCCGTGGCGCTGTGTGCCCAGTACAAAGTGCCGGTGATTCCTTTTGGCGTGGGTTCCTCGTTAGAGGGCCATTTGCTGGCCGTGCAAGGTGGCATCAGCATCGACCTGATGCGCATGAACAAAGTGTTGACCATCAACGCCGAAGACCTGACGGTGACCGTGCAACCCGGCGTGACGCGCAAACAACTGAACGAAGAAATCAAATCCACCGGCTTGTTTTTCCCGATTGATCCGGGGGCCGACGCGACCATCGGTGGCATGAGCGCCACCCGTGCCAGCGGCACCAACGCCGTGCGCTACGGCACCATGCGCGAAAACGTGCTGGCCATGGAAGTGGTCACCTCCAGCGGCGAGATCATCCGCACTGGCACCCGTGCCAAAAAATCTTCCGC
>CAMDXR010000087.1 GCA_945877725.1 Limnohabitans sp. Rim8 | reverse complement strand
GTCACGCCGCCAATTATGGGACTGAACACCTCGCCCGATTCACCAAAAATACCGTGGCATTGGGCGCACTTGCCTTCCCAAACATCTTGTCCCTTGGCCACCGACCCCGAGCCCGCAGGTAGACCCTTGAAATCAGGCCGAACATCGATGTCCCACTTGGCAACTTCTTTGGGTGTGGCATCACGGCCTACCCCAGGGAATTTGTTACTTTGTGCTGCCGCCACGCCAGCCACGGCCAGCAGTGCGAGCGCCAAAACGGCATTACGAAACCTGGACATTTTTCACCTCACCGTTTTCCTGGACCAACCACGACTGGATGGCGTTGTTGTGATAGATCGAACGCGTACCGCGCACGGCGCGCAATTGCTGGTAGGTGGGCTGCACATGCCCGGTTTCGTCTTGCGCACGGCTTTGGAGGATGGCGGGCTTGCCGTCCCACACCCAATCGAGGTTGAAACGCGACAAAGCTTTGGACAACACCGGAGTCTCCAAACGCGCCTGCCGCCAATTGCGGCCACCGTCGGTGGACACATCCACGCGTTTGATCTTGCCTTTACCAGACCAGGCCAGGCCGGTGATGTTGTAGAAACCCTTGTCCAACAAAACCTGTCCGCCAGAAGGTGTGGTCACCACACTTTTGACTTCTTGCAGGTTGGTGTATTGACGATGCAAACCACCGGGTTGCAAATCAATGTAGTGAATGGCTTCGTCTTTAGCGGCATAGGGTTTGTCACCTACCTCAACCCGGCGCAGATACTTGACCCAGCTCACGCCCTGCACACCCGGCACCACCAAGCGCAGGGGGTAACCGTTTTCGGGGCGCAGCATTTCACCGTTTTGGCCATAAGCCACAATGACTTCGCCCGAAGTGATCAAGCTCATCGGAATGGTCCGGGTCATGGACGAGCCGTCCCCGCCTTCAGCCAGCACAAACTTACCGTTCTTCAAGTCGGCACCCGCCATCTCCAGCAAAGTGATCAGGGGCACCCCCGTGAACTCGCTGCAAGACAACATGCCATGTGTGTATTGCACTGTAGGGACCGCGACGTTGCCCCAATCAACCGCCGTGTTGGCACCACATTCGATGAAGTGAAAACGCGACACCGAAGGCAAGCGCATGATCTCGTCCATGGTAAACACCATGTTCTTTTTGACCATGCCGTTGACCATGAATCGGTGCTTCGATGGATCAATGTCCCACCAGCCTTGGTGATGGCGTTCAAAGTGCAGACCACTGGGGGTCACGATGCCAAACAAGGACTGAAGTGGCGCAAATGACACAGAAGCTTGTGTGGTTTGCGTCAAGCCAGGGCTTTGACGGCGCTGCAAATTAGCCTCGAATTTGGAGGGCTTGCCATAACCTTCTGTCGCCACGCCTTGACCGAGGCCGGTGGCATGCTCGGGCAAGTTCAATATATTCGGGTCGCCGCCTTCTGTGGGAACCGGGTTCCCTTGAGCCATCGCCATGGGAACGGCAGCACCCGCAGCAGCCGCTGCAAAGGCATTGCGAATGAAATCACGGCGGCCCTTTTTGCCCTCGGCAAAGACCTCCTTGATGCCACTTTGTGTCAGGAAATTTTCTGGTGCTTTTTGCACCCGTCCTGAATTGAAACTGTCTTCTTTCACACAAACTCCTCTTGTTGAGTTTTCAATTCGCCACCGAATCGATGGCCACTTGCGTACACATCGCGCGACGAAATGCACAGACGGTTAAGTTGGTATATTCGAATACGCTAATATATAGGTTACATTTATAAAATGAATCAGGGATTACACCAAGCAGCGTGCAGGTTTGCTTGCCAAGTGAGTTTGGCAACTGGCCCAAGATCACGCGATGTTCGGATTGGCTCTGTAGACAATGTTTGTGGGGGGTCATCGCCACTGCCAAGCTTGCGGTTTGGTCCCTGCTGGACTTCAACCATTCCTTGGCCGCTCATTTGAATTTGTAATGGTCTCTGTTGAGTACGGCAGCCACAGAGCTGACGTCCTCCGGGAACATGCCCAAGTTCAGCTCGGTGTTGCATTGCTCCACCATGCCACGCAGAAATGCCGCCGTATTGATGCGCCCCTGGGGTTTGTAAATGGCACTGCCATCACCCCCGACCTTAGAGACATGGCAGGCGACACACTTGCTTTCAGCGATCAGTTTTTCACCCAACTTCAGATCGGCGTCTTTGAAAATGGCAGGTTGCGCATGGAGGCTGGACAAGCCGAACACAGCGTTCAAGGTTGCCAGCGCGAGGAGTTGTCGTTTCATTTGGTTCTCCAATAAAAAAGCCGCTCAAAGCATTAGCCCTGAGCGGCAGACAATCGCTGAGATGCGCAATTGTTCTTTCTACACGGTCGAAATTCTGACCTGCATAAGGACCTGACCTTTATTTGGCACCTGCCAGAACCCAGGCTGCCAGTGTGGTTGCATCGGCATCACTCAGGGCAGCTTGTGCGGGCATAGGAACAGGGCCCCACTTGCCAGCGCCACCGGCCTTGATACTTTTGGCCAAGGTGGCAACGGCGTCTTTTTGTCCTGCGTATTTCTTGGCTACGTCTTGGTAAGACGGTCCCACCACTTTTTTATCAACCGCGTGGCAAGCCATGCAGGCATTTTTCTTGGCCATGTCCATGTTGGCAAAGGCGGGGGCCGACATCAAGGCGCTAACGGCTACGGCAGCAACGATCAATTTCATAAATTCTCCAAAATGATTTATATCAACGTTGGCTAATTTAACCTAAATCAAGGAATTTCCGGTCAGTTGAAGCCCCCTAAAACTCAGGGATTTCACTTAAGCAAGTGACACGCCCCGCGAGTATTAGGGTGGCGTTTATTCGTATGAAGCGGGTTCTGGCTTGACCACGGGCTTGCCCGCTGCTGCCCACGCATCGAAGCCACCGGCAATAGAGGTGACGTTCAGGTAGCCCATGTTCTGCATGGTTTGCGCCGCCAAAGCAGCCCTGCCGCTGGTTTTGCAATAAAGCACAACTTTCAGGTCGAGCCCAGACAATGCGGGGGTTGCACTGAGTTTGAATTCCAACAGACCACGGGGTACCAACACAGCCCCAGGCAAATGCCCTGCTGCAAATTCATCGGCTTCGCGCACATCGATCAGCACATCGGCTTCCCGAACAGCTTCTTCCGCTTGCTGCAAAGCGATTTCTTGAGTAGTGGATTTTGCTTGTATAACCAAATCGTGTGCTGTTTTCATGGTGCTTCTTTCGATTCAAAATGACTGGTTTGTTACCGGCATTGAAAAATACGCCAAGCTTGAACAGAACGTACACCCTGCATACGCCGGCGGGCGTTTCGGGTTTTAAAACGTGAACGTTTCATGCGCCTCAGATCACGCCGTAGCTTTCAGCTCAGCAGCCTGGCTCAACGCCGAATTTACGCAACAACGAATCCATCAGGCACCAGTGGGTCAATGCGCTTTGCAGCAAATTGGCCCCCACAAATGCAGTGAATGCCAGCCACCATGGGCTAACAAACAAGGGGCTACCCTGCACACCCAGCGCCAAAGACAGCAAGATAAAAGTGCCTGCGACCAAACGAACAATTTGCCAAGATTTCATGATTCAAACTCCTGTTAATGAAAAAACTCAAGATGTGTATTTTTTGCGATAAGCAACGTAATACAAGGTGGGTATGACGACCAAGGTCAACACCGTCGAGACGAAAATTCCGAAGATCAAAGAAATGGCCAAACCATTGAAGATCGGATCATCCAAAATAAAGAAGGCACCGATCATGGCGGCCAATCCGGTCAGCATGATGGGCTGTGCCCGGGTGATGGCCGATTGCACAATGGCTCGCTTGAAATCCATGCCGCTTTGCACCTGCAAATTGATGAAGTCCACCAACAAAATAGAGTTACGCACAATGATGCCCGCCAGGGCAATCATGCCGATCATGCTGGTGGCGGTGTATTGCGCTTGCAGCAGGGCATGGCCAGGCATCACGCCAATCAGCGTCAAGGGGATCGGTGCCATGATGATCAACGGCGTTAAATACGAGCCAAACTGGGCCACCACCAACAAATAAATCAGGATCAATCCGACGCCATAGGCGGCTCCCATGTCACGGAAAGTTTCGTAGGTCACTTGCCATTCACCGTCCCACTTGATGCCATAGCCGCGCCAAGCGTCATCGGGTTGGTTGATAAAGTACTCCTCTAATAGTGCGCCATCCGGGGCCTGAATGCGAGCGATGTCAGCGCGCATTTTGAACAAACCATACAGCGGACTGTCCACCTTGCCAGCCATGTCGGCCATCACAAAATTCACAGGCAGCATGTCCTTATGAATCACCGGTTGCTCGCGCTGCGTATCACTGACCGTAACCAATTCACGCACCGCCACCACTTTGCCAGCGCTGCTTTTAACTCCCAACTGCAGCAAGGCATCCAAGTCCCCGTGCAATTGCTCGGGCAACTGGATTAAAGCTGCCACTGGGTACTTGCTGCCATCGTGCAGATAGGTGACCGATTCGCCTGCCAAACCGGCGCGCAAGGTGCTGACGATAGCCTGTTGAGAAACCCCTAAAGCAGCAGCTTTGCGACGGTCCACCAAAAGAATTTTTTTGGGTACAAGGTCAATGCTGCTGTCGTCCACATCTACCACACCTTCGGTTTTCTCAAACACCGCACGCACGGCCTTGGCAACTTGACGTCGGCTCTCTGCATCAGGGCCATAAATTTCAGCCACGATCGGCGACATCACGGGTGGCCCTGGCGGTACCTCCACCACTTTGACATTGGCACCGTGCTGAAGGCCTATTTTTTGCAACGCCGGGCGCACACGTGTCGCAATCGCATGGCTTTTTTCGCTGCGTTCAGACTTGCCCACCAAGTTCACTTGAATGTCGCCCAACTCGCTGCTCGAACGCAAATAATACTGACGTACCAGGCCATTGAAGTTGATGGGAGAGGCGGTGCCCACATAAGCTTGGTAGTGCGTGACTTCAGGCACGGTAGCCAAATAGCCGCCCAATTCACGCATGACGGCGGCTGTTTTTTCCAGCGGGGTGCCTGCGGGCATGTCCACCACGACTTGAAACTCGGACTTGTCATCAAAGGGCAGCATCTTGAGCATCACCAAGCCCGTCGCAGGCAAGACCAACGACAAGGCAATCAGACCGGCAATGCCCAGCCCCAACAACTTGCGGTTTCGTCCGCCGCTTTGAGTGTCCAAAAGAGGCTTGAAGACTTTCTCAAACAAGGGCTCCAGTTTGGCGCTCAACCCCGAGTGACCGCCCTGCGCATGTTGCGCCTCTTGCGCATGGGCAACCGAGGGTTTCATCCACATGCTCGACAACCAAGGCGTAATGACAAAAGCAATCGCCAAAGACAACAACATGCCCAGACTCGCGTTGATGGGAATCGGGCTCATGTAGGGGCCCATCAAACCACTCACAAAGGCCATCGGCAACAAAGCGGCGATCACTGTGAAGGTGGCCAAAATAGTGGGGCCACCCACTTCGTCCACGGCCCCGGGAATGATTTCCTTGATGCTTTTGAGCGGGTAAAGCTGCTGGTGTCTGTGGATATTTTCAACCACCACAATGGCATCGTCTACCAAGATACCGATTGAAAAGATCAGGGCAAACAAGGACACACGGTTGAGCGTGAACCCCCAGGCCCACGACGCAAACAAAGTGGCGGTCAAGGTCAGGATCACGGCTACGCCCACAATGGCGGCTTCGCGACGCCCCAACGCCAAGAACACCAATGCCACCACTGAAGCTGTTGCAAACAACAGCTTTTGAATCAGCTTTTGGGCTTTGTCGTTGGCAGTAGCACCATAGTTGCGTGTCTCCACCACCTCGACGTTGTCAGGGATGACGGTGCCCTTGAGGTTTTCGACTCGGCTCTTGACATGGTTGGCCACATCAATGGCGTTTTCGCCCGACTTTTTGGTGATTGACAGAGTCACGGCCGCAAATTCCTGACCGCCATTCTTTTCGTTATTGCCGTGCCAAACGTAACGCTCTGCCGGCATGGGTCCGTCTTTCACTTCGGCAATGTCTTTCAAAAAGACCGGTTTGCCCTGGACCACCTGAACCACCAGATCCGCCACTTCGCTGGCTTGAGAGAAATAAAGCCCAGCGTCTACCGCCACACTCTGGTTAGCTCCCAGCAATTCACCCACCGGCATACCCATGTTGGCGGTCTGCAAAGCCATGCGCAGATCTTGTACCGTGACGCCCGAGCCACTCATGCGTTGTGGGTCAATTTGCACCAACACCGCACGTCGGGGGCCCCCTAGAGTGACCACATCCCGGGTGCCGGGCACACGCTTGATGTCGGCTTCCATGCTGTGCGCCACACGCTCGAGGTCAAAAGCACTCACCTCGGGTGTTTTGCCATGCAAGGTCAATGACAAGATCGGCACGTCATCGATGCCCTTGGGCTTAATGAGGGGTTCGGGTAATCCCAGATTGCGCGGCAACCAATCTGTGTTTTCCCGAATCGTGTCATGCAATTTGACCAAGGCCTCTGTGCGCGGTACACCCACCTTGAACTGCACCGTCAAGATGGCCACACCGGGGCGTGACACCGAATACACATGCGCCACACCGGCAATTTTCGACAACACCTGCTCACCAGGAATCGCCACCATTTGCTCAACATCGCGCACTGAGGCGCCAGGAAAAGGGGCAATCACGTTGGCCATGGTGACGTTGATCTGCGGCTCCTCTTCGCGCGGCGTCACCATGACCGCAAAAATACCCAACAAAAAAGCCACCAGTGCCAATAAGGGGGTGATTTGTGCACTCTGAAAGGCCGCAGAGATACGGCCTGAAATGCCCAGTTTGTTATCGCTCATGGGGTCACTTTCAGAGTTTCGTGCTGACGGTTGCCGGAGTGCTCACTACTTGGTCACCTTCGCTCACACCCGTCAAAACTTCCACGTTGCTGCCCACGGTACGACCCAAGCGCACTTGACGTAAGCGTGGCTTGCCCTGCGCATCCAACACATAAATACCCGTCATTTCGGCACGACGCACAATGGCCGTCACGGGCAAATAAACCCGTCCATCCTTGGCTACATTTTTCGAATTTTCTGCAGGGACCCAAACACGGGCAAACATGCCGGGCACCAGTCCCAAAGCGCCTGCTGGCAATGCAATGCGCAGTTGTGCAGTGTGGGTCACAGGGTCCACTGAGGGCAGCAACTGGGCGACTGTCTCCTTGGCCGCTGGGACCGTCTGGCCTGCAATTTCATAACGAACCGATTTCAACTGGCGCTGCACGCCCTCCATCAGTGACTGAGGCACTGCTGCGCTGATGCGCAAGGCCGATGGGTCGTGCAGGGTGATCAAAGGGCGGCCTGGCATGGCCATGTCCCCCAAACTGACCGGCACCTCGGAGACCACGCCATTGAAGGGCGCACGCACACTGAAAAACCCGGTTTGTGTCTGTGCCACCCGCGTTTGCGCTTGCTGGGCTTGCACCTGCGCCTGAGCGGCTTCCCATTGGGCCTGAGCCCGGTCCAGGGCACCCTGGCTGATGTATTGTTTTTGGAAAAGTTGTTTTTGACGTTCCAACTCTTTCCCGGCCACCGTCAAGTTGGCCTGTGCGGCTTCGAGTTGGGCGTTACTGCCCACAACTTGCTGTTGTGCAGCGCTGGCGTCAATGCGCAACAACTCCTGCCCCGCACGAACGCGGTCCCCGGCTTTGACGGTCGAGCTCACGATGGCTCCGGCCACTTGGGTTGACAAAGTGGCTTGGCGTACAGCCTCCACCACCGCATCAAGACTCAGCTCGTCTGCACCGGCTTGAAGAGTTTTGGCGGTCAGGCTTTTGAGGGCTGTCGCCTCTTTATTGGCCAGCGCTGTGACCGGATGCCATGCTGAAACAGCGATGACTGCAGCCAGAATCAAGCTTTTTTTCATTTCAACCCCTTCTCCAAACCGTTAGATTTACATATTTGATTGTTTGCGTATGTGCGCAATGATACAATTAAATTCAGGCCTCGTCAATCCAGGCCGATTTAATGTGTAATGGAGCGCAACATGAAAGACCTTCCTGCCAAAGCACTCGAGCAAATTGCAGCCTATTTCCAGGCCTTGTCTGAACCAACACGCCTGAAAATCCTGAATTTGCTGCGCGACAACGAACGCAATGTCGGCGAATTAGCCCAGCTCAGTGGCTACTCTGCGGCCAATGTTTCTCGTCATTTGTCTTATCTGGCCCAGCACGGCATCGTTCAGCGCGAAAGTCGGGGTGCCAGTGTTTTTTACAAAGTGACCGACCCGTCCATCTATGCCTTGTGCGATTTGGTCTGCGGCAACATTGCCCGCCAATATGAGCAAGCCTCCAGCGACCGAGCGCTGTTCATGCCCACCTGAACAAGACTTGGCAGGTCCGCTGAATGGCCAAGGCAATGGCCAGATCAATGGCCATTTTGATGCGGTGCTTGCAAAAGCTCATTGAAACCGACGCAGACTGCGAAAAAATTGCGCAGCCAAGGGCCGCTGCCCGCAAGGCCCTCGAAAAATCCTTCTTTTTGAGGGTCGGTTGCATGATTGAACAGGGCGACCCATCGCTAGAGCATGTGGCCGAAATACTCACCCAATTCGCCTGAACCGGCGGCCTTTGCTTAAATTCTCTTGTGCCGTGACTTGGGATGCTGCAAAAAAAGGGGGACTCCGGTCACAGAGTCCCCCCTTCAAAGTGTGGGAAATCAAAACGCTCTGTGACCCAAGCTAAGAGCCAAATAAGTCATCACTTGATACATTGTGTCAAGCTTCATTTTGCATAACGGTTGCCCATCGACTCCAGGCTGACAGGTTTGATCTTGTTCGCTTGTCCAGCGCAACCAAAGGCTTCAAAGCGTGCTTTGCAAATGCCCGCTGCGGCATTTTTGGCCGCTATCAACGCCTTGCGAGGGTCGAATTCAGAGGGCTGCTTGGCCAATAACTGTCGCATGGCCCCGGTCATGGCCAGGCGGATATCGGTGTCGATATTGACCTTTCGCACCCCGGTCTGAATGCCGCGCACGATCTCTTCCACCGGGACACCATAGGTTTCTTTGATGTCGCCGCCATATTGGCGAATGATTTGCAGCCACTCTTGCGGCACGCTGGAGCTGCCATGCATGACCAAGTGTGTGCTGGGTATGGCGGCATGAATCGCTGCAATGCGGTCCATGGCCAAAATATCACCCGTGGGCGGACGTGTGAATTTATAAGCACCATGGCTGGTGCCAATGGCAATCGCCAAGGCATCAACACCGGTTTGGGCTACAAAGTCTTTGGCCTGTTCAGGGTCCGTCAGCATCTGATCGTGGCTGAGTTTGCCCTCAGCGCCAACGCCATCTTCTTCGCCCGCCTCGCCGGTCTCCAAGGAGCCTAGGCAACCCAACTCACCTTCCACCGAAACGCCCACCGAATGGGCCATTTCACACACCTTTTGGGTCACTGCCACGTTGTACTCATAGCTGGCCGGGGTTTTGGCATCGGCTAACAAGGAACCGTCCATCATCACACTGGAAAAACCCGAACGAATGGACTGCTGGCACTGCGCGGGCGTGGCCCCGTGGTCTTGGTGCAATACCACCGGAATCTCGGGGTGTGTCTCGATGGCGGCCAACACCAAATGGCGCAAATAGGCCTCGCCCGCATACTTGCGCGCCCCGGCAGACGCTTGCAAGATGACCGGGCTGTCGGTGGCTTGCGCTGCCTCCATGATGGCCTGCACTTGCTCCAAGTTGTTAACGTTGAAAGCGGGAATGCCATACCCGAACTCGGCTGCGTGGTCGAGGACTTGACGCAATGAAACCAATGCCATGTAAATGCTCCTTGAAGTATTGAAAAATTGGCGCTCAGCGGCTCAATCCGCAGCGGCCCGTTGGGTCAGGATTTCGATGGCGGGCAGGGTTTTGCCTTCCAAGATTTCCAAGAATGCGCCGCCGCCTGTGGAGATGTAGCCCACCTGCTTTTCGATGCCGTATTTGGCTATGGCCGCCAGGGTGTCGCCACCGCCTGCGATGCTGAAGGCGCTGGACTCGGCAATCGCTTGGGCAATGACCTTGGTGCCGTTTTCAAAGGCCGCAAACTCGAACACGCC
>CAMDXR010000086.1 GCA_945877725.1 Limnohabitans sp. Rim8 | reverse complement strand
TCGAATTTGGCCGGTACCACCGACACATTGTCCCCACGTTGCTGGTCAAAACCCACAACCCCACGCACCACTTGCAGCATTTGCTCCAGTTCTTGGGGTGTATAGGCCTGCGTGGTCGGGGCATTGGGCACCACAGGGGCATCTTTGGCGGGGGGCGGAACCGGGCGCTCGTTCACCACCACGGCCACGCTGACTTTCATGATGCCACCCGTGGCATTGCGCACATGGCGAACGGTGCGGTCGAGCTCAAAATTGCGGGTCGAACGGCTGCTCAGTTTGTTGCCTGATTCGGTTTGCCCCTTGGCTGCATCCACCTGGGTGTTGTTCGTGGTGGTCGGGTCGACCGGAGCTGTGTTCGACAGAGACCCTGGAACCCCTTCGGCGGATCGGCTGGCGGCGCGGTCCTCGGCCAGCACTTCGGAGCGTGTGCGGGGGCCTTTGTCGCGGTTGTCAAAATCTTCTGTGGTGCTCTCCATCTGGGTGAAGTCCAAAGTCAGGTTGACCTGCGAACGCACATTGGCCTCGCCCACCATGGGCGACAAAATCTGCATGATTCGGTTACGGTAAACCTCCTCCAATTGCTGCTTGTGCTGCTCTTGTGCCGAGGTCAGGCCCAACTTTTGTTCGGTCGCCGATTCGGTCATGAGCTTGCCCACGTTGTCCACCACAGTGACATGGTCCGGTGCCAAGTAGGGCACGCTGGATGACACCAAATGAACAATCGCCTGAACTTGTGATGCCGACACCGCGCGGCCAGGGTAGGGTGCCAACACAACCGAAGCCTTTGGGGGGGTGCGGTCGCGTACAAAAACGCTTTGCTTGGGGGTGGCCAAGTGCACGCGGGCACTTTGAACGCTGCCAATTTGCATGATGCTGCGTGCCAACTCTTGCTCCATGGCAGCATTGACCTTGACCTGCTCCATGAATTGGCTGGTGGTCATGGATGACTGTTCTTTTAAGCCGTCCAGACCTGTAGCTCCCGCTTTGGGCAGACCTTGCGAAGCCAAGAAAATGCGGGCCTCATGAAAACGTTGGCTGGGCACCGTGAGTTGGCCGGTGGCAGGGTCAATTTTTGGGTTGAAGTCGGCGGTTTTGAGTGATTCAAATGCTTTTTGCTGATCGGCCTCTTGCAGTCCAGGCATCACCGGGCGGTAGGGCGTGGTCTGCATCCAGGCATAGGTCAACCCAAAGACCACCAGCACTGACAGCATGATGATGAGCGGTAGCACCTTGCGCACAGAGGGTTGATTGATGACGGTCTTGAAAGTGTCAGAAAAGCCCTGGGTGCGCCAAGCGCTGAGAGCCCCGCCTTCAATGCCCGGGTTGGCTGTGCCATTGGCCCCCGGGGTATTGGCCAGAGCCATGTTGTTGTTGATCGTGGCAGGTGAAGTGCCCGAGGCGTTGCCGGACCCGGTGCCGGAGCCTTGGGGCGCGGTCATCATGCCCGTGTTCATTGATGCGGTTGCTGTGGCCATGGGGTTTCTTTTTCAATAAGGAAGGTCAGACCGGCATGTTCAAAATTTCTTCGTAAGCTTTGAGCACCTTGTTGCGTACTTGCAAGGTGGCTTCAAAGGCCAGTGAAGACTTTTGCATGCCCAGCACCACATCGGTCAGTGCCATGTTTTCACCTCGGTCAAATGCGTCTCGCATCTCCGATGACTGAACTTGAAGTTGGTTGACTTGTCCGAGCGCACCCGAGACCAAGTCGGAAAATCCGGTTTTCTGAGTTCCACCGCTGCCCTCGGTCGGGTTGATACCACCTGTTAAGCCCTGGGCCTTGCCGGAAGCCTCGGCTTGGTGACTGCGCAAGGTTTGTAACATCGACTGGATGCTGGCGGGTGAAATGGCTTTGTCAATCATGTTCAACTCCATCAGTAAGCGCTGGCCATGCCTAAGCCATGCTCACGCAATTGGGCCAATTTGTAGCGAAGCGTGCGGGGGCTGATGCCCAGACGTTTGGCCGCTTCGGTTTTGCTGGGGGTGTTAGCCAATGTGGCCATGATCACCTGATGCTCGTTCTTACGGGCAGCACTGTTCAGATCGGTCACAGCTGGGCTGGGCTCATCGGGCGTGGCCAAAATACCGGTGCTGGTAGTGAAACTTTCGGTCGGAACCATGGCGAATGTTGACTCGTCCATCACCGGTTGCACTAAGGATGTCGGCGCTTGTTCTTGAGTCATTTCAGGGGTTTGCGCCGTGCTGGCTGCGGTCAACCAATCGTCAAACATCAAATGTGCGGGGGTGACCACATGGTCGGGGCACAAGACCATAGCCCGGCGCATCACGTTTTCCAGTTCGCGCACATTGCCGGGCCAGGGGTATTGCAGCAACATGGCCTGGGCTTGCGGGTGCAATTGCCAGGGTTTTTTGTCGTGTTGCAACAGGCTCTGCATGGCCAGTGGAATGATGTCGCCAGGGCGTTCGTTCAGGGGCAGCAGGCGCATGCGGAAAGTGGCAATGCGGTAGTAAAGGTCTTCGCGGAACTCGCGCTCGGCGATGGCTTTTTTCAAATCTTTGTTGGTGGCTGCCACGATGCGCACGTTGAGCTGGATGGTGCTTTGTCCACCCAGGCGTGTCAGTTGACGTTCTTGCAAGACCCGCAGCAACTTGCTTTGCAAATGCATGGGCATCTCGCCAATCTCATCCAAAAACAGGGTCCCGCCTTGCGCTTGTTCAAACAAACCCTTTTGCTCGCGGTGTGCGCCTGTAAACGCGCCTTTTTCGTGGCCAAACAACATGTCTTCGATCAGGTTTTCGGGCATGGCCGCGCAATTGAGCGCGACAAACGGACCGTGGGCGCGACCAGATGCTTCATGCAGCACCCGTGCCAGCACTTCTTTGCCGGAACCGGTAGGCCCGACCAACAAAGCTGTGACATCGGCAAGGGCCACTTTTCGGGCCAGTGCCAACAGGTGTTGGCTGGCGGGGTCGACAAACACGACATGGCGCACGGGCTGCGGCGCTGAGCGGGGGGCTGTGGGGTTGAGTTGGTTTTGCAAACGTGACCAAGTGGCCGGGCGTGTATCTTGTGTGCCCAACACGGTCAGGGCACCGGCTTGCATGGCTTCGACCGCCAGATCTATATCCTGCCGGTCGACGCGGCAAACGATGGGGGTGTTCAGACCGGCCTCTTGCAGCAACTGTTGAACCGCCTTAAGGCGCGTTGCATCCAGTCCTAGGTGCAACACCACCAGTGCCGCATCGGCAGCATGAGCAGCCAAGTTGTGCAGTGTGGTCACGGGCATCACGGCCCAACCCGCCAATTGCAGGGCTTGGCTGTGCTCGGGGCTCAGTGCGTTTTCGGGGTCTAGCCAAAGGGCCAGAGGGGTGGTCGCTTGTAGTGACTTCACGGGAGGGCCTCTTGTTCAGTTGAGACCTGATAAGCAACCCTTGTGCCAGGAAATTAAAGTATTTTTAAAGTTACCTAAAAATATGAATTGAATACTTTATTATTTTTCTTATGCCGGAAAAATTGACATCATCTTGACGGAAGATTGACATCCTCAAAAAATAATTGCGCAACATCTGATCCGCGTCTTGAAAAAGATCCCTTGCAACGCTGACTGCGGGGCGGCAACCAGCGCAGGCTTGGGCCGCGAGCAGGATCCATCATCCAGGTCTCTGTAGGGTGGCCTTGGGGAAAAACCCCCTGCAAAACTGTCCATCGGTGCGAAGCACCTCCAAAGAGGGAAGCAGGCGCGATTGAAAGCCCATGAGTCGGCAGGCATAAGGGGCTGATGGAATATGGCTGACCGCAAAATGCCGACATTGCCAGCAATTGGGCCCTTGGTTCTGAGCTTGTTCGGCGAGCAAGTGTTGAGGCGATGTAGACATGCGCAGGCTCCATTTAAAAAAACAGGGACCCGAAGGTCCCTGAACTGGCGTCTAACGGAAATTAACCTTGCAACAACTTCATCACGGATTGCTGATCTGTATTGGCCTGGGCCAAGATGGCCGTGGCCGCTTGTTGAATGATCTGCGTGCGCGAGAGTTCACTGGAAGCTTTGGCGTAATCGGTGTCCAAAATGCGGCTACGCGATGCAGCAGTGTTGATCGACACATTGGTCAAGTTGTCAACGGCATAAGTAAATCGGTTGATCTTGGCACCCAGGTCACTGCGGAAATCATCCACTGCAACGATGGCAGCGTCCAAGGCCGTAATGGCTGTGTTGGATCCTGATTGGGTGCTGATGCTCAGGGCAGAAATGTCCAAAGCCGAGGCCGTCATGCTCACCAGATCCATTTCGATGGTCTGGTCGCTGCCTGCTCCTACCTGGAAAGTCATGACGCCGCTGGTCCCTGCCGTGCTGGCTGAACCCAATAAAACGCTCATGTCGTTGAAGGTGGTGTCAGTGGCAATCCGGGTGATCTCTTCGGTCAGTTGAGACACTTCTTTTTGCAAAGAAGCGCGGTCGGCTGAGCTGTTGGAGTCGTTGGCAGATTGAACCGCCAATTCACGCATGCGTTGCAGCATGTTGGTAATTTCTATGGTGGCCCCTTCCACGGTTTGCGCCACGCTGATCGCATCGTTGGCATTGCGAACCGCTTGGTCCAAACCCCGAATTTGCGAGGTCATTTTGTTGCTGATGGCCAAACCGGCAGCATCGTCTTTTGCAGAGTTGATGCGTTTACCTGTTGAAAGCTGCTCCATGGCCGAACTCAGCGCACGGCTGTTGCGGCTCAAGGCATTTTGAGAAATCAGGGATTTAACGTTGGTGTTGATGACTGACATGGTGAGTTTCCTTTATTTAGATAATTCAGCGGCAATTTTTTGCCACAAGGGTTAAATTGATTACTGACGTGTTGCCGCTGTGTCTAATTGAGTGGCGTTCTCGGTTAAATCGACCAACTCCAAGTACTCCTTTTGAAGTTGTTCGTCATTGGGAAACAACCCACTGGCCTGCTTGGCAGCCAATGTGGCGTTCTTGATTTCTCCCCGACATCTCAAGACACGTACCCAGTGGAACCATGTTTGAGGTGGGGAGAAACCTTTTTGGACGCGCATCAAGGAACGAAGCAACTCTTTGGCGCGATCCCAATCCTGTAGTACTTGTGCAACCAGGGCTCCGATACTGAGAATGTCCTCACTGTCCGGATACAGGCTCAAACCTGCATCAACCAAGGCATTGGCCAGAGGCAGCTGTTCGGTTGAAACCAAATGGGCCACGTTTTGCCTGATTTGCTCCGGCGTGAAACGCGATACCGGCTTTTCAGGCGGTAGCCTGCCACTTGAGGCCTCAGCAATAACAATCTCTGCGAGTGCAGTCATTCAAGTACTCCTTGATCTGTCAAAAAACCGGCGGCAATGATTTGCCGTCCGCTTTGTAAGTCAATCAAAGCAATACCTGTGCCAACTTTGTTGCTCTGTTGGTTTAGTCCTAAAGACGTCTAAATGGACATAGACCTGCAAGAAAGAGCAATTCTTGTGGGATTTCAAATTATTTTGCTAAAGGTCCAGAGGGTCATGCCGATACCCTTTCTGTAATGGTGTCTAACGCTTGTATGGAATTCCCCAGAAGCATCACCCATGGAGGTCCTGCATATGTCTACATCTGCAATTTCTGTTTCAAGTCATCCGGCATCCCCCGCCGTGATGGAGCCACGCCCCGTGGCTGTCGATAAAAAGGATTTGTCGAAAAACGATGCCGTCAGCGTATCCACCGGCAAATCCGCAGCCCAAGAACCTGTGGCCATTGACAGCGAGGCGATGTCGCGGAACCTGGAAGAAGCTATTCAAAAGCTCAATGAGCAAATGAAAGCCAATCAGCGCGGCCTGACCTTTTCAAAAGATCAAGTCAATGGCAACACGGTGGTGAAGGTCATCAACAGCCACACCGGTGAAATGGTTCGCCAGATTCCCGATGTCTCTCTATTACGTGCAGCTCACTCTATAGAAGCACTTAAAGGGATGATCCATGATGAGTCAATATAAATATTTTCAATAAAAGACTCAAGTGTTGTTGAGGTGGGTCGATTCACTAAACAACGGGAACTTGAAAATTGATTGAAGAGATTTGAGATTCCGTCCAAGCTAATCGAGTGAATGCAGTTTGGTTTACTTGAAATTTTTGTGGCAGCGTTGCTAAAGAAAGTTTCTTTGCACGCAATACCCTGACATCAGGGTGAAGGAGAAAGAAATGTCTGTTATCAATACCAACGTCAAGTCACTGATGGCCGCCAATGCGATGGCGGTCAACAACCGTGACCTCTCTAAGGCAATGGAGAAGTTGTCTACCGGTAAGCGCATCAACAGCGCTGCTGATGATGCAGCTGGCCTGTCCATCTCGAACCGCATGACCTCGCAGATCCGTGGTTTGAATCAAGCGGTTCGCAATGCCAACGACGGTATCAGTGTGGCGCAAACCGCTGAAGGTTCGACGCAAGAGATTACCAACATGCTGCAACGCATGCGTGAACTGGCCGTTCAATCCGTGAACGACACCAACAGTTCAGCTGATCGCACTTCGCTCCAGGCCGAAGTGACCGAATTGCAAGATGAAATTACCCGCATCGCAGAAAACACCAAGTTCAACGACATGACGCTCTTGCAAGGGTCAGCCAGTGAGATCGGTTCTGCAGGTACCGTGACCTTCCAGGTGGGTGCAGGAAGCGGCGAAACCATTACGCTGACATTGACTTCAATGACGGCAAGTGGTTTGAGTGTTGCAAGCGCTGACCTTGATATCTCAACCGCCTCGGGTGCTGCCAGTGCGATTGCTTCTCTTGATGACGCCATTGCTTCGGTGGATGAATTCAGGTCTGATTTGGGTGCGAAGATCAACCGACTGACCCATGCTGTAGACAACTTGACCAACGTTGCACAAACCACTTCGGCAGCTCGCAGCCGAATACTGGATACCGACTATGCGGCTGAGTCGACAGAGCTGGCTCGAACGCAGATCATTGCGCAGGCGGCAACGGCGATGCTCGCGCAGGCCAACCAGCAGCCGCAGTCTGTCCTGGCCCTGCTTAAGTAAGCGCAAGGCATGACCCGCAGTTAAGCGGTTATCGAGAAAGCCTGCGAATTTCGTGGGCTTTCGACGTTGAAGAAACGCAGCCCAAGTTTCATGGACTTGGGCTGCGAAGAATCAGGAGAAAGCCATGTCGGTTATCAACACCAACATCCAGTCATTACAGGCAAAGGATGCTTTGGCAGTCAACAACAGATCGTTGACTGACGCTATGCAAAAGCTGGCCACAGGTAAGCGAATCAACAGTGCGGCTGATGATGCCGCTGGTTTGGCCATTGCTAACCGCATGACTTCGCAGATTCGAGGCCTGAACCAGGCCGTGCGTAATGCGAACGATGCCATCAGCGTAGCCCAAACTGCCGAGGGATCGACACAAGAAATCACCAACATGCTGCAGCGCATGCGTGAGTTGGCGATTCAATCTGCTAACGACACCAACAGCTCTGCGGACAGAACCTCATTGCAATCCGAAATGTCGGAGCTGATCGATGCAGTCGATGACATCGCCAGCAACACCAAATTCAACGACATGACCATCCTGCAAGGATCGGCCAGTGAGTTGGGTTCTGCAGGTACGGTGACCTTTCAAGTGGGCGGTGAATCCGGTCAGACGATTACGTTGGATTTGCAATCTATGGCAACTTCCGCCTCGTCCTTGGCCATTGTCGATTTAGACATTTCGACACTGTCAGGTGCCAGCAGTGCCTTGAGCACTTTGGATACCGCCATTGCAACCATTGATGAGTTCAGATCCGACCTTGGCGCCAAGATCAATGCTTTGACCTACGCTATAGACAACTTAACCACCGTGTCACAAACCACATCCGCTGCGCGAAGTCGGATCTTGGACACAGACTATGCGACCGAAACCATGGAGTTGGCTCGAACGCAGATCATTCAAAACGCGGCAACGGCGATGCTGAGTCAGGCCAACCAGCAGCCGAGGAACGTGCTTGCCTTATTGCAATGAATCCATTTGTCTTTTGACATTTGACTTGAGGGTGTCTCATGCTCATTGAGCGGGTCAACTTGGAAAATATCAGGCAACAAGCCCACATCACCACATTGAGTGCGCTGGAAGTAGGGGAGAGCGTTTATTGCACGGAGCTCAGGCAGGCACAAAGCCTGCGAGCTCTGAGCTACTACATGGTCAGGTCGAGAAACCTGCAGAGAAAATTCACCTTTAGAAAAATGGACCGAGGCTGGCGATTAATCAGGATTCAGTGATTAACTGAATGTGGATTTAAGCAAAAAAGTCACCAAATCTTTGTTCATGGACAACGACTGGGTCAACATGGCGGTGGCCGCATCTCGCTGAATTTGAGCAGCTGCCAGTTTTGAGGTTTCCTCTGCCATATTGGCATCCATGATCTTTCCATAGGCCACTGATTGGTTGGTGATCATGTTATTGGCGACATTGTTTTGCACGTCCAGCACATTTTGTTTGGCCCCAATATAAGCTTGGTATTCATTCAGGGTATCGAGTGCATCGTCGATGATGCCCACCGCAGACGTAGCATTCCCAGAACTTGAAACACTCAGTAAATTGGTGCCGGATGAGTTTTCAATGCTCAACGAATAAGAAGTAATTTTGTCAAAATTCAACGTAGTCGTGTCACCTGACGAGGTGCCCGATTGAATGGTCATGCTGGAAGCCGTGTTCATCAGAGAAGTGCCATCCCAAACGGCGTTGTCGGCAATACTGTCAAGCTCATCGACATATTCATCAATCGCATCCTGGTAGCCCGTCCGATCTGAGGCGGTCAAGGTGGTGCTTTCTGCCGCCACCGCTGCAACCCGCATATAGCCCAAAATGTCCACCATTTCAGACAGTGAATCGTCCACTATTTGGGTAGCAGCCGTACCTAACGCCAAATTGTCTAGAACTTTTGTAAAAGAACCAATCTGAGTTTTGAGTCGGTTTGCGATGCCGAGACCTGTCGGATCATCTGAGGCATGGTTGATACGTAGCCCGGTACTGATTCGTTCACTCGCTTGCGAAATATTGGCGTTGGCCGAATAAATGGCTTTGACGGCATTCAAGGCGTTCAAATTTGTAGAGATTTGCATGGTTTGGCCCCTTGTTCAGATCGAATGGCTCGGATCTTAAAAACAAATACAAGGCAACAATAAGCCATCGAAGCAGCAAACAGGAAAACTTGAGCGATCTTTACACTTTTTACGGGGTTTACATCGGGGGAGCTTATTGCGTGATGGTTTCGATTTTTCGAAGGAGGGTGGGTATTGGGTCATCATCAACCGACCCCTGTGATGCGTCATCGTAGGGTGTTGGATCTGTGACTTTTTGGCCTGAAACGCTTGCGGCGGCCAATTGTCTTTTCAGTATCAATCGGTCAAAGATGCGTATCGGCCAACGAACCAGCTTGTGAATCCATGTGAGCAAGGGCGAGAGAAAAGGGGTGTAACGGACAGACTAACTCAAAGACATTGAAGTTGATATCGCTGTTCCATTTGGGTTAAATTTTTAATAGTAAAAATATATTATTTTAAAGATAATTATAATTAAAAAATATATTAATTTAGGAGGCGAATTGAAGGCCAAGTATCAGGCTGTTAATATGGCGTAACGGTAAATTACAGATGGATAAAAAAGAAATGTCACAAGATCATAATTGGAAACTTGTTTGGAATAGTAAAGCAGCTCAAATTCAAAAAGATGATCTGCTGAATTCGTTAATTAAAGCTAATGGTTTCGACACGGGTTGTGGGGATTACTCATCTGCTCAATGGCAGTTGATGACCCTTGAACTTTCCAAAATTTTAAGTATTACTAAAGATTCTAAAGTACTTGAGATTGGGTGTGGGTCAGGGGCACTCTTACATGCGATTCAAATTCACAGTCAAGCAAAAATATTTGGATACGACTATAGCGCATCCTTAATAAGCAGTGCAAATCAATTTTTAAATGGCGAATTTAAAGTAAGTGAGGCATTAATTAATCCATTTGATTATATTAAATTCGATTTTGCCATTTCTCATTCTGTATTTCAGTATTTCCCTGATCAAGATTATGCTATTAAGACGATTCAAACTATGGCAAATTCTCTGATGCCAGGGGGTAAAATTGCCTTGTTGGATTTGAAT